>NZ_JBUOIV010000047.1:0-38289 GCF_055467485.1 Desulfosarcina sp.
GAATTTTTCGATCATCTGCGACGCTCGCGGCGATGCGTCTGGGAGGGCTTGTACAGCCATTTTGCCACCTCCGACGAGACGGATAAAACCTATGCCCGGGAACAATTGAATCGTTTTCATGCCCTGATCAAACGGCTGGAAGACAAAGGCCCGTTTCCGCCCATGGTTCACATGGCCAACAGTGGGGCGGTGCTGGACATGCCGGACAGCTACTTCAACGCCTGTCGTTCCGGGATTATGCTTTACGGCCATTACCCGTCAACGCAAACCTCGCGATCAATCTCCCTTAGGCAAGTAATGACGTTCAAGACCGCCGTCACCCATTTACGACGACTGCCTGCCGGCCATAATGTGAGCTATGGAAGGCGCTGGAAAACCGAACGTGAAACCACCATTGCCGTGCTTCCAGTTGGCTATGCAGACGGGATCCGGCGCCATCTGACCGGCAGATTCCAGGTGATGATCGGCGGGCGGTATTACCCGGTGGTGGGGACCATTACCATGGACCAGATTATGGTGGATGTGGGTGACGATCCAATAACGGTGGGTGACGATGTCCTGATCTGGGGAGACACTGAAAAGGGCCGGATCCAGGTCCTTGATGTGGCCGAAGCCATTGGCTCGATTCCCTATGAAATCACCTGCGGCGTCTCCCGGCGGGTTCAGCGTGTGGTTGTTGCCGATCATCACCCTCTCGGCATTGATTGACAGCGTTGCCGGCTGTGGGTAGAGTTGAGTCCGCTGTTGCATGTTGTTCTCATATTCTCATAATTGTGGCTGCCTCCCATGAAGTGCCCTGAATGCCAGAACGCAGTCCATAGCGATGCCGCTGCCTGCGACCATTGCGGCTGTCCGCTAGACCGGCGCTGTGATACCTGCCGAAGCATCAACCGGCCCCAAAGCAAATTTTGCACGGCGTGCGGCCATTCGTTGGCCCCTCTGTCGACCCCTTCACCCGCTTCCGAACTGCGAGTGCGAGCGCATTCCCCGTCGGATGCCGCTGGGAATCTTCATTTGTCGGGAAGGTTGGCCCATTGCCTTCTCGGACCGCCCGACGCCGGGCCAGATGGGTATGGAAGCGGCAGCGAACGAAAAATGGTGACAGTGCTTTTTTCGGATCTTACCGGATACTCTGCCCTATGCGAACGACTGGATCCAGAGGATGTTCGCGAGATGATGAACCTGGTGTTCAAAGAGATTGCCGGAATTATAATCCGCTATGAAGGTTATATCGATCGGATCATCGGGGATGAAGTCCTGGCGGTTTTCGGGATACCACGCACCCATGAGGACGATCCGATCAGGGCAATCCGGACAGCTGTGGACATTCATGACACCGTGGCCAGGATGACCGGCCGGTTCAACGGGCGGTTGGAAAAACCGCTGGCGATGCATTCGGGAATTGCCACGGGCTTGGTCGTGACCGGCAAAACCGATCCGGGACCCGGACGGCAGGGCATCACCGGTGACCCGGTGAACCGGGCATCCTTGCTGACCAATTTGGCCATTTCCGGAGAAATTCTGGTTGGTGCGTGCACCATGCCCTCCACGTCAGGTTTCTTCTTTTTTGAGAAATGCAAGCGTGGCACAGGCCGGAACAAGGCGGAATCAATGGATGCCTATCGTGTTCTGGACACAGTGAAAAAACCGGACAAGATCAGGCGGGTCCAGGGGTTGCGTGCCCGACTCATCGGGCGCAACACGCAATTGAAACATCTGCATGCCTGCCTGTCAGTGGTCGCTCATGGCAGGGGCAGCTGTGTATGCATCGAGGGTGATGCCGGCACCGGGAAAAGTCGGTTGATCGCCGAATTCAGAAAAGCAATCACTCAAGGCGACGTCAAATGGTTTCAGGGGAACGCCTACGCCTACACCCGGGGCGTACCTTATTTTCCCCTCATCGACCTGCTGGGCCGTACCGCGGACCTACGAGACAATGATTCACCGGATGTGGTCCGGAAAAAGCTGGCCGCAGAACTCGATCCCATTCCGGATGAAGATAAAGCGATCTTTCAGATCATCGAACGCCTGTTTACGCTGTCCAATGAAATGGCTCCGCAAATTACGCCGGAGTCCTGGAAAATCAAGCTGAAACAAGCACTGGTAAAAATGATCGATAGCCAGTCACAAACCGGACTGACGGTTATCTGCATTGAAGACCTGCACTGGTGCGATCCATCTACGGTGGACCTGTTCCGAAACCTGCTCAACGAGGCGGATCTTCCCGTGTTTTTTCTGATCAGCTTCCGCCCCGGTCAACTGGCCTTCAACCATAGCCAGATCACCAACCCCTATTATCAGGTCCAATCCATTCAGCTCAAAGACCTGCCGCCCGAAAAAAGTGAAGAACTGGTCAAGTCGCTGCTTCAATCGGAGCGTGTTCCACCTGTGCTGCTGGCATTCATTACCGACCAACTCGGCGGGAATCCGTTTTTTCTCGAAGAAGTGGTCAACTCTCTCGTCGACACAGGGACCCTGATAAAAATAGGCGCTGACTGGGAGGTGTCCGGCACTATCGGTGAAGCGGAGTTCTCTCACAGCATCTCTGCGGTGATTGCCTCCAGGCTGGACCGCTTGGGGAGCACCGCCAAACGGATTGTACAGGAGGCCTCGGTTATCGGCCGGCGTTTTTCTCCGGCGGTTTTAAAGCAGATTTCTTCCGATCCGGAGCGGGTCGATCAGAGCCTGGCCGTCCTCAAATCTTTGGGGATGATCCTGGACAGTGAGGATACCGGCGAACGGCTTTGCCAGTTCAAGCATATGCTGGTTCAAGACGTGGCCTACAAGAGCCTGCTGAAACGGCAGCGCAGAAACCTGCATGAAAAGATTGCCCGGGCTCTGGAAAGCCAGAGTCCGGACCGCATCGATGCCCTTTGCGAAACCCTCGCTCACCATTTCAGCAACGGTCATTCCCTGCATAAGGCCGTGACTTATCTGAAGCGGTCCGGACGCAAGGGGCTGAAAAAAATGGCCGTCATCGAAGCCCACAATTACTACCAAAATGCCTACTGCATGCTCCTTGACAGTAATCGATTGGCTGATGATGCGCCCCGTCGCATTATGGAACTGCTGCTGGAATGGTTTTTCGTCTTCAACCTGCGGGGGCGATACAAGGATTCGTTGAACCTGATGAAACGGCATGAATCGGAAGCGATGAACAGCGTGGACCTCGATTTAAAGGGGATGTACCTTGCCTGTCTGGGCTGGGCCTATCAACGGCGCGAGCATCTCAATTCGTCGCGGGACTGCCTGATGGAGGCCCTGACGATCGGGGAACAGATCAACAATTACAAGGTGATCGCCTATTCCTGCGCATGCCTGATATGGACCTGCACCGACATGGGGCGCCTGGACGAGGCTTTGGGTTTTGCCGCCAAAGCCGAAGCGGCATCGCAAAAATTTGAATCCGAAGATCCCTCCTGGTCATTTGAAATGGATCAGGACCTGGTCCGCTTTGTCCTTACCGGAACGGCCATTGCCCATTGGTTTAAAGGCGATTGCCATCAATGCCGGAACTTGGGGGATCGCCTACTGGCTTACGGGGAAAAGGCAGAGGATGTGAACAGCATCTCCGAAGGGTATCTGGCCCACGGCATGGGATGCTTTGCAGCCGGAGATTACCGTAACGCCATCGAAAAATGCGTCATTGCCATCGACAGGTCGGCGGACCCCCTTTATGCGTTAAACGCCCGATTTCTAATGGCGTATGCCCACCTTACCCTGGGTGAGGTGAGCCAGGCAGAGAAAAACCTCCATGAGATCATTACCTTTTGCACAGCGTCGGGGTACGAATACATCGGAACATCGGCAGATGCCCTGTCCAGCGTCGTTGAGGTGGCCAAGGGAAATATCGGGCAAGGGGTGAAAGCAATCAGCAGGCACGCCAGGCAATACATGGCCAGTGGGAAATATTACCACGCCCAGACGTTTCACTACATGCTGGGCCGCATCTATCTGCGAATTGCCTTGCGCGAAGGAGATTTGGGTCTTTCGATGGTGATAAGGAATCTTCCGTTTCTCGTGGCCCACCTGCCACGGGCGGCAAAGCATGCTGAACACCATTTTAAAACGGCCATCCGTATGGCCGGACAGATCAATGCCATTGGCATCAAGGGCCAAGCATTATTCGATTTGGGCCGGCTTTATCAGGCCACAAAAAGAAAACATCTGGCCGTACCGCTGATCGAGGAAAGCATGACCTTGTTCGAAAAACTGGGGGCGGACGAACACCTGAAACAGGCCCAGTCCGCCCTGAAAGAGGCTGAACCGCGATAACGATCGACCGTTAGTTTGAGCCGGCGCCGGCCATCGCCTGTTTCCGCAAAAGGTCATACAGGCGACGGGTTATCGGCCCCACTTCGCCGCGCCCTATGGATTTATCGTTGATGCGCACCAGGGGAAGCAACTCGGTGACGGTTCCGGTGAGAAAAACCTCGTCGGCACCCACTAGCGCATCGATTCCGAAAAACGATTCCTCCACAGCCAGGTCCGCATCTCTGCATAGTTTCAGAACCACCATGCGGGTAATTCCCGGAAGGATGTTGTCTGTCAGCGGATGGGTGGTCAGCCGTCCACCGGATACGATAAACAGGTTCGAACTGGTTCCTTCGCGGACGACGCCCTGATCCGAAACGAAGATGGCATCATCGCAGCCGGCATCCAGCGACTTTTGTTTGGCCAGGCTGTTGGACAGCAATTGAATGGTCTTGATGTCACAGCGTCCCCAGCGGGTGTCTTTAACGGTGATGGCCGTCGCTCCGTTTTGGCGTTTTTCTGCCGGCATCTCCTTGACCGGACGGATAGTCATGATGACCTGGGGGGTCATGCCCGGGGTGATGGCATGGTTGCGGGGGGCGACACCCCTTGAAATTTGAATGTATAAACCTGCCCGCGGGTAGCCGGAACGGGCGAACAGATCCAGAACGACTTTTCTGAAGTCGGCGCGGGAGATGGGGTCGAAAGCCAGTTCCCGCATGGATCGCTCCAGCCGATCCAGGTGTTCCTCGAGCATGAACAGGCGTCCTTCATAGCTGGCGATAAACTCATAGACCCCGTCACCGAATTGGTAACCCCGATCTTCGATGGGCACGACCGCCTTTTCGATGGGCATGATTTCTCCATTCACATAGGCAAGATCCGGCATGGGAGGCTCCTTTCGACATGCATGATATCTCTTTGGGTAAAGGGTTCGGAGGGTGGATCGGAAACCCGTAAATACTTTTCTACATACACCAAAACGATCTGCGTTGAAACCTATTTGGCAGCCGATTGAAGGATGCCCGATGATATCGTGGATTGGATGTTTGACACAGGATTCGCTCCTGGGATATACCCCTACCCTAGCCGTTTTAGGACTGTACGCGATTGATGAGCCAACGGACACAACCTAAGATCGATTGATCGGATAATTGCCATGAAACCCATCGTTGCCATTGTTGGCAGACCCAATGTGGGTAAATCCACCCTTTTCAACCGGATCACCCGATCCAGGGATGCCATTGTGGATGACCTGCCCGGCGTGACCCGGGACCGGAATTTCGGTGATGCCCGTTGGAACGATAAGGCCTTTACTCTGGTCGATACCGGCGGATTTGCCGAAGGGGACGACGACGCATTTGCCGCGCACATCCGCCAGCAGGTCGAGCAGGCCATCACCGACGCCGATGCGATCGTCCTGATCCTTGATGGAAAGGGGGGCATGTCTCCCTTTGATACCGACCTGATCCACATGCTGCGCGCCATCGATAAACCGGTGTTTTACGTGGTCAACAAGATCGACGGTGAGGGCCAGGAAAAAAGCCTGTCCGATTTTTACAGCCTGGGCATCGATACCCTGTTTCCGGTATCGGCCGAGCATGGGTATGGGGTCCCCGATTTCCTGGATGAACTGACCGCCGGTTTTGCTGAAATGTCGGCAGAAGCGGAACGATCAGATGCCATCCGCATTGGGGTGGTGGGAAAACCCAATGCCGGCAAATCCTCCCTGATCAATGCCATTTTGGGTGAAGAGCGGCTGGTGGTCAGCGATGTCGCCGGTACCACACGCGATTCCATCGACTCCGCCTTTACCTGGCAGGAGCGGAAATACGTGCTGGTGGATACGGCAGGGATCCGTCGAAAGGGAAAGGTGTCCCAGCGTCTGGAAAAATTTTCGATCATCAAGGCCCTGCACAGTCTGGAACGGTGTGATGTGGCCTTGATCGTTGTCGATGCCGAGCAGGGGATATCCGACCAGGATGTCCGCGTGGCCGGTTACGCCCATGACCGCGGGTGTGGGGCTATTTTTCTGCTGAACAAATGGGACCGGGTGGACAACCGGGACGGAAAGGCCCTGAAGCGGCTGACCGAGGAACTGCGCATGCAGGCCAAGTTTCTTAGCTTTGCCCCGGTTACCACGGTCTCGGCCAAAACCGGCCTGCGGATTCAGCGCGTCTTTCCCCTCGTGGACGAGGTATACGATCAGTATTCGGCCCGGATCACCACCGGGCAGTTGAACAAGACCATGGACCAGGCCCTGACACGCACCCAGCCCTCGATGCACAAAGGCAAGCGCCTCAAATTCTACTATGCCACCCAGGTGTCGACGCGGCCGCCTACATTCGTCAGTTTTGTAAACTTTCCGGACGGCGTGCATTTTTCTTACCAGCGCTACCTGGTGAACCAGATCAGGCAGGCGTTCTCCCTGGACAAGACACCGGTTCGCCTGCTGCTGCGCCAGCGTACGGGAAAGAACCCGGCTTTCTTAAACAAGCCGTCCACCCCCATCAAACGGAAAAAGCGAACCGGCAAGCGCCCCGCTAAACAATAGAGATGGACCTTTTCGACTATCAGGCTGCAGAATCCACAGATCCGCAGCGGCCTCTGGCCGAGCGCATGCGACCGCACCGCCTGGCCGACCTGTTCGGCCAGGATGCGGTGACGGGGCCGGACTCCCTGATCCGCCATGCCATTGAAAACGACCGGATTTTTTCCATGATCCTGTGGGGGCCGCCCGGCTGCGGGAAAACCACTCTGGCGCGGATCATCGCCCGCGAAACCCGATCCCATTTCCTTCACTTTTCAGCGGTGCTCGCCGGTGTCAAACAGATCCGCGAAGTCATCGAGGAGGCCAAAAAACAAAAGCAGTTCCAGCGCAAGCGTACAATCCTGTTTGTGGACGAGATCCACCGCTTCAACAAGGCCCAGCAGGATGCCTTTCTCCATCATGTGGAGTCCGGGCTGATCACGCTGATCGGCGCCACTACTGAAAATCCGTCCTTTGAAGTGATTTCGCCACTGTTGTCCCGCTGCCGGGTGATCGTCCTCAGCCTGCTGGACGAGGATGCCGTAGGCCGTGTGCTCGACCGGGCTATCCAAGACGGGGAGAACGGTTTGGGAGACCTGAATTTATCCCTGGCCGCCGATGCCCGGGATCACCTGATCCAGATTTCTTCTGGGGACGCACGCAGCGCGCTCAACAGCCTGGAGGTGGCCGCTACACTGGCTCTGGCCGAATCTCCGCCCAGACCGGGAATCCGCCGAAAGGTCACCTTGGACCATGTGGAGAAGGCGCTGCAGAAAAAAGCGCTGATTTACGACAAGGGCGGTGATGAGCATTTTAACGTCATCTCCGCGTTTCACAAAAGCCTGCGGGGCAGCGATCCGGATGCGGCCCTGTATTGGCTGGCCCGCATGCTGGAGGCCGGGGAAGACGCCCTGTATGTGGCGCGACGCATGGTGCGGTTTGCCTCCGAGGATGTGGGCAATGCCGATCCGTTCGCCCTGCGTCTGGCCCTGGGGGCCATGGAGGCCTTTCGATTTTTAGGGCATCCGGAAGGGGATCTGGCCTTGGCCCAGGCCGCCGCCTACCTGGCCACGGCGCCTAAGAGCAACAGTATTTACAACGCATGGAACCAGGTCAAGCAGACGGTCCGGGAAAAGGGTGCGTTGCCGGTGCCTCTGCATATCCGCAACGCGCCTACGGGGTTGATGAAGGACCTGGGCTACGGCAAGGGATACCGCTATGCCCATGATTTTAAGGACGGATATGCCGTCCAGGACTACCTGCCGGATGCCATCGCCGACAGCCTGTTTTATTTTCCGACGGACCGGGGGTACGAGAAGATGATTGCCGGGCGTTTGAAAAAATGGCGAACATTGAAGGAAAAGACGAAAAAGTGAACTGCGAGAGCGAACGCACTCCCCGTCGCTTGCGGCGGGGTCAGCGAGCGAACTGGAAATCGATGTTTATCCAGACGGTGAAGAAACCCCGCGGATTGCCGCGGGGAGGGATCATTTATACGATTGAAAGTGCCCTGCTTTAGGATTTGAAGGCATGCCGCCTCTCAGCCAATCGAAATCTCCACATCCATGAACGGCTTCAATGTATTGGCCACGATGCAGCCGCGTTCGGCGATCAGAACCATCTTTTCCATCTGATCCCGATCGATCCCCTCGCCCTTGACCACCATTGCCATCTTCCGGAAGCGGGGCGGCGTCCCCTCCAGCGTGCCGCTGACCGTTGCGGAAAGCCCCTTTGCCTCAATCTCCCGTCCCTGGAAGGCGGCGATCAGGTTGCTCATGAAACAGCCGCCCAGGCTGGCCACAAGCAGTTCGCCGCCCATGGGACCCTGGTTGCCGCCGCCTTTTTCCGCCGGGCGATCGGTTACCAGTTCATGCTCGCGAATCCGGGTGCGCGCCGCGGTGGAACCATCGATTTGAGATATGGTCGTTGTGACTTCCGGCATGATCTGATCCTCCTGGTCGAAGTTGTCGATGGTCGCAATCTGGTCACGATCGACTCAAAAATCAAGGTGTCGGCGCGTAATGAATGCTTCGGTTTGGCACCGATTGCCGCCGATCCCCGATTGATTTGGCCTGTGGATGCTGCTACAAAGAGAGATACATTCAGGCTGAATTCTCGAGACAGCGTGCATTTATCCTTCAAGGGAGGGCGTTTGATGTCCACACCTGCCGCCACCAAACCCATACTGATCGCATTCGTCCTGCTGACACTCATGAGCGGTGTCAGCATCCGAACGGCTGTTGCGGACATGCGCCTTTTCAAGGGGCAGACCGTATACGTCCCGCTCTATTCGCATATTTACAGCGGTGACCGCGAGCAACCCTTTTACCTGGCGGCCACCCTGAGCATCCGCAATACGGACAGAAAGCATGCCATCACCTTGACAGCGGTGGACTATTATGACTCGGACGGCAAGTTTCTGAAACACTATCTGGATAAGCCCCTGCCCCTCAATGCCATGGCCACCAAACGCTATGTGGTGCCCGAATCGGATAAAAGCGGGGGGTCCGGTGCCAAATTCATCGTTACATGGAAGGCGGAGCAGGCGGTGGCTGAGCCGCTGATCGAGTCGGTAATGATCAGCACCAAGACCCAGCAGGGGATCTCCTTTACCTCCAGGGGGAGGGTGCTTGAGGCCATATCCCCATAGATAGTGTTCACCCATAAGCGGCATCTTGTGGCCCATATCTGCGTTTTCGCCAATTGGAAATCCTCGACGTAGCGCTGCTACGCCTGCGGTTTCCAATTAGCTGCAGCCTTGATCTGAGCCACAATCTACCATGTCTGAACGAACACTATGGGATATACAATCATAGAACGCGAAATGGGTTCCGAGTCCAAGATCCTGTCTTCTTGTCAGGTTTTCCCTTCTGGAGGAATGCGGGATCGCTTATTCAGATAGATCAGCAGCAGCCCCCCGGCCAGGATCATGGTCATGCACAACAGCTGGCCCATGGAGAATGAGAGGAAGATGAACCCCAGATGGGCGTCGGGCTGGCGGGCATACTCGATGAAAAAGCGCACCAGGCCATACCCCATCAGATAAAGGGCCAGCATGGCCCCCCGAGTGGTGACCCGCTTTTTGACCGCCCACAGGACGATAAAGAGGACGATGCCTTCGAAGAAGGCCTCGTAAAGCTGTGAGGGATGCCGCCGGCCGGGACCCGGTGCAAAAGGAAAGTACATGCCGATGGGATGGGCCGTCACCCGCCCGAAAAGCTCCCCGTTGATAAAGTTGCCCAACCGGCCGAAGGTATATCCCAGCGGAATGCACGGGACGATGAGATCGGCCATCTCGAAAAAATCCAACCGGTTCTTGCGCACGAAAATGACGGTCGCTACGACCACGCCGATGAGCCCGCCGTGATAGGACATGCCGGTGATGCCCGTAAAGCGGATGCCATTGGAAAAGTCAAAGGGCAGGATAATTTCCAACGGATGGTGCAGGTAGTAGGAGAAGTTGTAAAAGAGCACATAGCCCAGGCGGGCGCCGACGATCAAGCCCAGGATCATGGCTGTCATCAGTCCTTGGAGGCCTTCGGTATCGATACGGAAACGATCCTCTTGCCGAATGCGATAGCTGGCCAGGATGTAGGTCATGGCAAAGGCCACGATGTACATGAGGCCGTAGTATTGCAGCCTGAAGCTGCCGAATTCCAGGATCACCGGGTCCATATGTTCCGGCAGATGCTGCCACCAGTAGAGAAATTCCCCCATGCTGTTTTACTTTCCTCGATTCGCCGTTGGTTTCAGAAAAGGTGACATTACTACCGCCCGGTGCCTCGCGTCAATACCATCTGGTCTGCTGATTGTCGTCCCCTGTTTTCGGTTGGCGGTTCCGGCCGAGGTATAGACGTTGAATGCATTCGTTGAGGGGGGTGCTTCAGTAAAGAACCGAATAGAACCCGCCTTGAACCGCAACAGCGAGCGCATTCCCCGTCGCTTGCGGCGGGGTTAGCGAGTGAACTGAAAATCGGCTTTTTATCCTTACGGTGAAGATTCCCCGCGGCTTGCCGCGGGGAGGGTTCAATGCCTTAAGGCGCCTGCCCGCTTTCATCCGGCCTTGGTTCTCCCATTGCCCATGCCAGCCGTGCATGGGCTTTCCCGTATCCATAACGCGCTTCAAAATAGGCGTTACTTGCCCGATCGAGGTAACTGCGGGCATCGAGCACCTCCGTGGAGGTGGTCAGCTGCTGCTGGTACAGCAGATTCGTGATGCGCCAGTGCTCCCGGGCCTGATCAAGGGCTGTCCGTGCGGTTCCGATATTCTGGGCGGCCACATCGAGATCGAGACGGGCTTGAACCACCTGGAGGCGAACGTCATCCATTATCTTTTCCAGCGTCTGCGACAATGCCCGTTGTTCGGAACGAACTTTGGCCGACCGGGCGCGTGTTTTTCCGAATTCGAAAAAGGTCCATTGGGCCTGAACCCCCAGGCTGGCATTGTACGGGTTGGAATAATCATTGTTGCTGGCCCCTAAATCATCACCGTTCTGCTGGTATTTGCCCAGAAGGTCGATCCGGGGGTAATAGTCGCTTTTCACCAGCAGCGCTTCGTCGACCTTCGATTGGATGGACTGCTTCAAAACGGCGACTTCGGGTCTGGCCTTCAGAGCCTGCTGGACCTGGTCGTTTAATGACGGGGCCATGGGTTTTGCGGGGGCGACGTCTGCAATCTCAATGTCGCTTGCGTAATCCCTTCCCAGCAGCAGGCACAGGGTCGACCGGACGTTCTTGACACCGGCTTCCGCCCGGTGACGCTGCTGAAGGGAATCGGCCCTGGCGACCTGGGCCTTGAGCAGATCGTTCAACGGAACCAGCCCGTTTTCATGGAACGTGCGCACGTCGGCTTCATGGGCGACCAGTGCTGCGTCGCTGCTCTCGGCCACCTTGAGGGCACTTTTTGCCATGAGCAGGTCGAAACAGCGCTGCCTGACCTGCAGCATCACCCACTGTCGGGTCTGCTGCAGTTCCAGCTTGCGGGTCTCCAGGCCCAGCTCGGCCAGATGGTGACGGGCGCTGATGCTGAATCCGGAGAACACGGGCTGGGACAGGGCGACCTCCCAGTAGTGTTGATCCCGGCTGTTGGTGATCACCTGGTTCCCGTAAATATTGACAAAGGGCGATTCGGCCAGGTTCTGGTAAGCGTATGCTGCAGATAGCTTTGGAAAATAGTCTGACCGGGCCGCCCGTTCGCCGAAGGCCGCGGCCTGCCGATAGGCGTCGTCCTGACGGATCAGCGGGTTGTTCTCCATCGCTTCACGGACGGCTTCGTCGATGGTCAGCGGTGCTGCCGCACCGACGCCGACGCCGGCAAGTAGCACGATGATGATGACCCATAACCGTTGCATCGTTTTTCTCCTGAGAAGCGTTCTTATTCCAATGTCTTCCTGAAGCGCGACACGGCCAAGACGAGAAAAGCCGCAGCCAGGATAATCTGGGCACCGATGGGCCGCCACAGGATGCTGATGCCGACCCCTTTGACCACAATACCGTGAAGAACCTGCAGGAACCAGCGCATGGGGTTGAGCACGGTGAACCATTGGACGGCTTCGGGCATATTGCGGATGGGAAAGATGAAGCCGCTGAGCAAAATGGCGGGCACAAGGATAAAAAAGGCCGTGAGCAGCGCTTGCTGCTGGGTGCGGGCGGTGACGCTTACCAGCAGCGCCAAGCTCAGGTTTCCCAGAATGTATATCGCGGCCGTCGCGTAGAGCAGCAGCAGGCTGCCCTGGATGCGGATGCCGAAGATCACGCTGGCGATGAGGAACATCAGGGTCATGGTGACCATGCCGGTGGCCAGAAAGGGCAGGGTCTTACCAACAATGAACTCCGCCCGTCGGATCGGTGTGACCATTACCTGTTCGATGGTGCCGATCTCCTTTTCGCGCACGATGGCCATGGAAGCGAGCACCAGGCCGATCAGGATCAGCATGACGGCGATCAGGCCGGGGACGAAGTAGTACTTGCTCTCCAGGTTGGGATTATACCAGGCTCGTGTGCGGACTTGCAGGGGAACGGAAACCGCCGCGACAGCGCCGGTTCGATCGGCGGCCATCCGCCGGTTGAACCGGGCCACGGCCTGGCTGGCGTAATTGAGAGTCACGGCCGCATCGTTGCTCAAGGTGCCGTCCACGAGCAGCTGCACGGTTACCGCTTTGCCTGACCGGAGATCTCCTGAAAAATGCGGTGGAATGCGGACGACCGCTCGAACCCGACCGGCATCCAGCAGCCCTTGGACCGGGTTGGCGGTAGCAAGCCGCCGGGTGACGCTGAAGTAATCGCCACCGGCAAATTCGGCGACCAGCCGGCGGCTTTCAGGGCTGTTGTCAGGGTCGACCACTGCGGTACTGATGTTTTTTACGTCGGTGGTCAGGGCGAAGGCCAGCACGGTCATCTGCACCAGGGGCATGACCAGCACCACCATGCGCATGCGCACATCCCTGAACATCTGCAGGAATTCCTTGTGAAGCATCTGTCGAATGCGCAGGATCACAGGCTACCCCTCCAGTTTCAGCTTCATTTTGCGATGAGAGAGGAAAACCATTACCGCGGCGTAGATCGCCAGCAGGGCGGCGTTGAGGCCGAGGACCTCCAAGCCGATGCCCTTGAGGAAAATTCCCCGCAGCAGGGCGATGAAGTAGCGCGCCGGCACAATGTAGGTAATGGCCTGGATCGCCGCCGGCATGTTGTATATGCCGAAAACGAATCCGGAGAGCAGCAGCGTGGGCAGGTATCCGGTGAAAAGGGCGATCTGATTGGCCAATACCTGGGTCTTGAGCACGATGCTGAGCAACAGGCCCAGAAACAAGGCGCCAGTGAGAAACACCGATGCCGACAGAAACAGCAGGCCGGTGCTGCCGCGCAGGGGTACGTTGAAAATCCAGTACCCCATGGCCACGGCGATGGCCACGTCCGCAAGGCCGATGACAAAATAGGGCACCACTTTGCCCAGGACCAGTTCCGGGACCTGGATGGGGGTGCTGATGAGTTGCTCCATGGTACCGGTTTCCCACTCCCGAGCCATGGTAACGCTGGTGAGCATGGCGGCGATGACCACCATCACCAGGGCGATGATGCCGGGAATGATGACATTGCGACTCTCCATGTCCGGGTTATACCAGGCGCGCGGTTCAAGCGATACCGGGCCGGTCCCCGCAAGACGGACACTCGCTCCGGCCTGCAGCCGGCCGCTGTAGATTTGGCTGATGGCGTTGACGTAGCCGGTGGCCAGGGTGGCGTTGTTGGCGTCGGTGCCATCGATCAGGGCCTGGATCTCGACGGGGTGGCCGGCCCGGCTTCGGTCGGCGAAATCGGCAGGGATCACCAGGGCCACCATGATGGTGCCGGCATCGAGCATGTCGGTGAGTTCTCGATATCCCTGACTGTAATGATCGACGGAAAAATAGGCCGAACCGTCGAACAGGCTGATCAGTTCGCGGCTCTGGGCGGTTTGGGACTGGTCCCAGACCGCTGTCGGAACCTGCTTGAGGTCCATGGTCAGGGCGTAACCGAACAGGGCGATAAGGAGCATGGGGATCGCAATGGCCAGTACCAGGCTGCGCCAATCGCGAACCACGTGGATCGATTCCTTGCGGGCCACGGCTATGAACCGCTGGAGCTTCATGGGGCTTTCCTTGGCCGGCCACCCAACGTTCGCGACCGGCGGTCATCCTTTCTTGCCATGGCGGCGATCCTCCTTTTCAATGAGGGCGACAAAAACATCCTCCATGGTGGGGACGATTTGGGTCAGGGTTACATCCGACAGACCCAAATCGCCGGACAGCCGTCGGATGCGGTGCTCTACGATACCGGCGTCGTCCACCTTCAGGTGCAGTCCGGCACCGAACAGGGCCACATCGCGGATGCCCTCGACGGCTGACAATTCATCCATGAGGTCCTGGGGCTGCGGGCAGCGAAGATCCAGGATGGTTTCGTCAACCAATCGGTTCTTCAGTTCCCGGGGGCTGCCCAGGGCGATCATGCGTCCCTGGTAGATCATGGCCACCCGGTCGCAATATTCGGCTTCCTCCATATAGTGGGTGGTGACGAAAACGGTGCGTCCCCGGCCGGCCATGTCGTAAATCAGGTCCCAGAACCGCCGCCGGCTCAATGGGTCCACGCCGCTGGTCGGTTCGTCCAGAAAAACGATGGGCGGCCGGTGCAGGATGGCACAGGCCAGGGCCAGGCGTTGCTTCCACCCGCCGGCCAGCAGCCGCGTCGGCTGATTCTCCCTTCCTTCCAGCCCGGCCATGCGGACGGCCCAGGCCTGCCGTTCGGACATCCGTTGGCCTTCCAGCCCATATATCCCGCCGTAAAAATTGATGTTTTCTGACACGGTGAGGTCTTCATACAGGGAGAACCGCTGGCTCATGTAGCCGATACGCTGCTTGATGGCTTCGGCCTGGCCGACGATGTCGCAGCCGGCCACGGTGCCAACGCCTTCGGATGGGCTGAGCAGGCCGCAGAGCATCCGGATCGTGGTGCTCTTGCCGGCGCCGTTGGGTCCCAAAAACCCGAATATCTCACCGGCCGAGACGGTCAGGTCGATACGGTCCACAGCCACAAAATCGCCAAACCGTCTGGTCAAACCCCGAACCTGGACCGCCCCGGCCCCCTGAATTCCTGCTGACGCATGTGGGCGGGAAGAGCCTTTGGCCGACGGTCGAGCGGGGGCCTTTTCCTGCGGCGTTGCGATCGTATTGACGAAGACATCCTCAAGGCTGGGGGGAATCCGGCGCATGTCCTGAATCACGAGATTTTCCTGCCCCAAAACGGTGCGCGCCTCTCTGGCGGTCTGATCCGGATCCCGGCTGACGATGTGGATGCTGTCGCCGAACAGGTCGACACTGGCGGCATCGGCCAGGCCGTGGCGGAGGATCCTGCAGGCCTGCCGGGACTGCTCGCAGTGCACGGCCAGGATGGTCATGGGCATGGACCGCCGAACCTTTTCGGGGCTGTCCTGCACCAGAATCCGCCCCCGGTCCATCAATCCGATCCGGTTGCAGCGTTCGGCCTCGTCGAGATAGGCCGTGGTGACCAGGATGGCCACTCCGCTTTTTAGCATGCGATAGAGGATGTGCCAGAAATCCCGGCGGCTGACAGGATCCACGCCATTGGTGGGTTCGTCGAGCAAGAGTACCTCGGGCGTGTGGATCAGGGCGCAGATCAGCTGCAGCTTCTGTTTCATGCCGCCGGAGAGCTTGCCGGCCTGCCGTTTGCGGAAGGGCCTCATGTTGGAAAAATCCAGCAGCGCTTCCAGGCGCGCTGCACGTGCCTGACGGGACATGCCATAGAGGTCCGCATAAAAGTTGATATTTTCATCCACGGTCAGGTCCGGATAAAGACCGAAACGTTGGCTCATGTAGGCCAGGTGGGTTTTCACGTCGGCACTTTGTTCCGGCAGGTCGCACCCGGCAACCCAGGCACGGCCGCCGGAAGGATCGAGCAGGCCGGCCAGCATGCGCAGGGTCGTTGTCTTGCCCGCACCGTCCGGCCCCACCAGACCGTAGATTTCACCCCGGTTCACGCTCAGGGTAAGATCTTCCACGGCCGACAGGCTGCCAAAGGACCGGGTCAGGTGTTCGGCCAGGATGGCCGTCTTTATGTCGGGAGGGTTCACAGGGCGGCCTCGATGACGGCGTCGGCGGGCATGCCCGGTTTGAGTGCGCCGTCCGGATTGTCCAGCCGGATCTTGATGCGGTAGACCAGGTTGGTTCGCTCCTTGAATGTTTGAACCGAGCGGGGGGTGAACTCCGCCTCGCTGCTAATGAAGCTGATGCGTCCGCTCCAGCGTCGGTCCGGGTAGGCGTCGATGGTGACCTCGGCAGTCTGGTCCAGCCGGATTCGGCCCAGGTCGGTTTCATCGATGAAGGCGCGAAGCCAGACACCGCGGGTGTCGCCGACGGTCAGAACGGCAGTGCCGGGATTCAGATAGGCGCCGGGCTCGGCGGACGTGCTGAGCACAACGCCATCAAAGGGGCAGAACAGTTCGGTTTCCGACAGTTGCTGACGGGCGATGGCCAGACCGGCCTGGGCCGCAGCCAGTCTCGCCCGGGCCTGATCGATGGCCTCCTGTCGGGGACCGGACTTGATCAGGGCATAGTCGGCCTCGGCCTGGTCCAGCACCGCCCGTGCCTGACTGATCTGCTCCCGTCGACTGCCCTCGCGCCGCAGGCTCAAACGCTGAACGGCGGCCTGCCGCCGTGAAACGGCAGCCTCTGCCGCATTTCGGGCAGCCACCCATTGCGTCCGATAATTATCAAAGGCCTGTCGGCTGATGCCGCCATCTTTGAAAACGGTCTCGTAACGGGTAAAATCGGCACGGGCCAATTCCAACCGGCTTCGGGCCGTCCGTTCGTCAGCCTCCGCCCGACGAAGTTCCGCTTCGGCCTCGGCGATTTCCTGCGCCCGACTCCCGCTTTGCAGTTCGCTGAGGGCAAAGCGGGCCTGGCTGACCAGGGCCTGGGCGCGCTTGATCTCTTCGGGACGGCTGCCGGCTGAGAGTTCCGCCAACACCGAGGATGCATAGTCGACATCGGCGGCGGCCTTTTGCCATTGAAGCTGATAATCCGTGTCGTCCATTACGGCCAGACGCTGGTCCTGTTCGACCCGATCCCCCTCGTCCACCAGTCGTCGGCTGAGGCGGCCGGGAACCTTGAAGGCCAGATCCACCTGGGTCACGTCGATGTTGCCCGACAACCGAATCTTTCCAGAATCGCCGTTTGCTCTAAAAAAGAGATTCAAGGCGATAGCGGCCAGGCCAATGACGGCTATGGGAATAATGATGCGAAGTCGCTTTTTCATTGCCTTTCTCCGTTCACCGGGGGCCAATCGGATCTGGATCGTCCCCCGGGAGCATACCATTGCGGACCGATTCTATGCCGGCCAGGGAAAAGCGCGTAATATGATCGGTCAATTCGTCGATAATGGCCGGGTCCGAATAGTCCATGGGAACCAGGCGCATGACAATGGGGCGGGCCATGGCGTAGTGAAAACACTGGCCGATGATACTGATCTGGCAGCGCATGATCTCCTTGACGGTCGCACCTGTCCCCAGCAGCTCCGAGACGATGGCACTGAGAACGGCGGCGGTGGGCCGGATGAATTCGTCCACCAGGTCGTCCAGGAAAGGCGATGGGTCGGCCAGCTCCCGGGCCACCAACTGCCCTTTGCCCGGGTAGCCAGAGAGACCGCCGGGTGACAATAGGCGCTGCAGGGCCCCATGAATAAAGGCTTGCAGGCGGTCTTCCGGGGAAGAGCGGCCGTGGGTGCCTTCATCGACGGGATAGCGGTCAAACGTCCGTGAGATCAGATCCATGACCACGGTCCGGTACAAATCCTCCTTACCGCCGAAATAGTAGTTGATGGCGGCCACGTTTACGCCGGCCGCCCGGCAGATTTCCCGGATCGTGGCGGCCTTGTATCCCACCCGGCCGAAAACGTCGCCGGCGGCATCGAGTATCTTTTCTTTAACCGGCCGTTGATCGAAGGTGCGTGTCATAGCAGTTTTTCCCGGTGACAAGATTACAACATATGTTTTAAACAAATGTTTAAACCGGAACAGATAGATCCGTCAAGAAAAAATTGAACCGCGATACCGAGCAAACTGAAAATCGACTTTTTATCCTTACCGTGAAGATTCCCCGCGGCTTGCCGCGGGGTGGGTTCAATGGAGAATGACAAGGCCGGTCATGGGATAAATCGAAATGCGAAATGTGGTCAATCCGGGTTGTGCGGTTTAAACGCCTTGCCCTGCCAGGTGTTTTTATCCCGGAAGCGGGTGTGGATCAGGTCCGTGGTTTCCCGCTTTTGCAGGGACCAGGCCGGGGCCACCAGCTCCTTGGGGTGGGGGTCGCCGGTGAGGCGCTGAATGATCATGCTCTCCGGCAGGCGTTCGATGAAGTCACATATCAATTCAGCGTACTCCTGCTGAGCCAGGCAGCGGTAGCGGCCAGTCCGGTACAAGGTCTCCATGGGGGTTCCCCGCACCACATAAAGCAGGTGGAGCTTGATCCCGTCGATGCCCATGGCGGCGACGGCATCGGCAGTCTCGAGCATGTCCTGCCGGGATTCGCCGGGCAGGCCCAGGATCACGTGGGCGCAGATGTTGATCCTGCGGTTGCGGGTGATCGATACCGCCCGTTCGAAACAGGCCAGGTCATGGCCCCGGTTGATCCGGGCAAGGGTGTCGTCGTGGGCGCTTTGCAGGCCGTACTCAATCCAGATGAGATGCTTTCCGGTGTAGCTCTCGAGCAGGTCCAGCACCGGCGGATCAACACAGTCCGGGCGGGTGCCGACGGCCAATCCCACCACGTTGTCGATGGCAAGGGCTTCGTCGTACAGTGATTTCAACTGTTCGACGGTGGCGTAGGTGTTGCTGAAAGACTGGAAATAGGCCATCAGTTTCTTGGTTTTGAAGCGGCGGGCGATTCTTGCCTTGCTGCGTTCGATCTGCTGCGTGATCGATAGGCCCTGGCGATGGGCACCGGTCCCGGATCCGTTGGCATTGCAATAGATGCATCCGCCAACGGAGATGGTGCCGTCGCGGTTGGGGCAGTCCAGCCCGGCGTCGACGGTGACCTTGTGGACCCGGCAACCAAACAGCGATCGAAAGTAGGTGTTCAGATCCAGGTATGGCTTTTTATCCACGGCGATCCTGTCCTTGACCTAATTATCCCGGCAATTATATAGTGCCGATCCGGAAAGCGATTTTTTGCACGATAGCAATGTCATGCCCGGGTATCTATCCGCGGCATTTGAATGATATGTACCCCAAGGCACTTCTCTCAGAGCGACGGTGGCCACGTATTCAGCATGCCTTGATATCGACCCGCTTGCAAGATGCCCAAACAGACCCTAATCGTCTGTCGGAAAAAAGAAAAGCCAAAAATATATGGCGATATACCATAAACAATACGATGTGATCGTTGTGGGCGGTGGGCACGCCGGCTGCGAAGGTGCCCTGGCTGCGGCCCGCATGGGCTGTCGCGTGCTGCTCTTGGCCATCGACCTGGACAAGATCGCCGCCATGCCATGCAGTCCCTCCATCGGCGGCATGGCCAAGGGCCAGCTGGTCAAGGAGATCGACGCCCTGGGCGGAGAGATGGCCAAAGTTGCCGATCAAACGGCGATCCAGTACAAGACCCTGAACACCAAAAAGGGGCCGGCGGTACAGTCAACGCGGACCCAGAACGACAAGGGGCGCTACCACACGGCCATGAAAGCCGTGGTGGAGAAGCAGCCCAACCTGGACCTCAAGCAGGCCCTGGTGGAGCGTCTCGTCGTTGACGGCAACCAGGTCTGCGGCGTTGAGGACCACACCGGTTTCGGTTTTCAGGCGCCGTGCGTGGTGCTGGCCACCGGCACCTTTCTGTCCGGGCTGGTGCACATCGGCTTCAAAACCATGCAGGCCGGCCGGGCCGGCGAGTTTGCCGCCTACAGCCTGCCCGATCATCTAAAGGCGCTTGGCTTTACCCTGGGTCGCATGAAGACCGGCACGCCACCGCGGCTCGACCGGGCCAGTATCGATTTTTCCCAGTTTGAAGAGCAGCCGCTGGAGGACCCCGCCCGCGCCTTCTCCTTCTCGGGCCAGCCGGCGCGGCTGCCACAGGTTCCCAGTTTCATCGGGCACACCAGCGAGCGGGTTCACCGGCTGGTGCGGGAAAACCTGCACTTGTCCGCCCTGCACAGCGGCATCATCAAAGGCGTGCCGGCCCGCTACTGCCCCTCATTTGAAGACAAGATCGTCCGCTTTCCGGAGCGCGACCGCCACCAGATCATTCTTGAGCCCGAGGGACTGGACACCCGAGAGATCTATGCCTCGGGCCTGGGCAACAGTCTGCCCATCGAGGTCCAGACCCAGGTGGTCAGGGGTGTCCGGGGCCTGGAGGAGGCGGAGATCATGCGTCCGGCATACGCCATCGAGTACGACTTCATCAACCCCATTCAACTGCGCCCCACCCTGGAGACCAAGCGGGTGAAAGGCCTTTATCTGGCCGGCCAGATCAACGGCACCTCGGGTTACGAAGAGGCTGCGGCCCAGGGCCTGTGGGCCGGGATCAACGCCGCCTGCAGGGTCCAGAAACGGCCGCCTTTTGTTCTGGATCGCAGTCAGGCATACATGGCTGTGATGGTGGACGACCTGGTCACCCGGGGAACACGTGAGCCATACCGCATGTTCACCTCCAGGGCCGAATACCGGCTCATGCTCAGGGAGGACAACGCCGATCTGCGGCTGACCGAGATCGGACACGAACTCGGATTGCAGAGCGCCGATACGGTGAAGGGCAATCGCGAGCGACATGCCCAGATACAGGCCGAGATCCAGCGCATTAAACAGGCGGTGATCAAACCGCTGCCTGCCGTCAACGCCTACCTGGAGCAGCGAGGCACACCGCCCATCGACAACGGCATCCATCTGGTCCAGCTGCTGAAGCGGGCCGAATTGGATTACGACGTGGTTGCCAACTTGGCGCCTGCCGAAACACCCCCGGCAGAGCGGGTGGCCCGGCAGGTTGAGATTGAAATCAAATACGAGGGGTATATTCGGCGTCAGCTTCAGGAAATCGACAAGTTCAGACATCTGGAGCAGATCAAACTGCCGGAAACGATCGATTACACCGCCGTTCACGGCCTTTCCAGCGAACTCAAAGAGAAACTGACCGCGGTCCACCCGGCGTCCCTGGGACAGGCATCACGCATCGAGGGCATGACGCCGGCGGCCATTTCCGTTCTCATGGTGCATCTACGCTTATGGAAAAACCGTTAGTTCCCCGCCTGCGGGTGGACAAGCTTTTTATCCACGATGTCGGTCCGGTCAGCCTTGCTATCGAGAAGGGCGAGTGCGTGGGGCTATCCGGTCGGTCGGGTTCGGGAAAAACCCTTTTTTTAAGGGCGATCGCGGACATGGAAACCCATGTCGGCACGATCTGTCTGGACGGTACCGAGCAGGCGCTGATTCCCGCACCTGCCTGGCGGCGGCAGGTGGCCCTGCTTCCAGCCGAAAGCCAGTGGTGGTCCGATACGGTGGGCGACCATTTTGCGACGTCCGCTGCAAGCGGATTTAAGCGGCTTGGGTTTGACGCGGACATTCTGACCTGGCCGGTTTCACGGCTGTCCAGCGGGGAGCGCCAGCGGTTGGCCCTGCTGCGCCTTATGGAAAACCAACCCCACCTGTTGCTGCTGGATGAACCTACCGCCAACCTGGATGAAGAAAATTCCGCGAAAGTCGAAGAACTGATTCGTACCTACCGTGAAGAGACCGGTGCTGCGGTGGTTTGGGTCGGCCATCACAAAGTGCAGTTGTGTCGGGTGGCCAGCCGCTTTTTTGAGATGGAGAACGGCCGCATGATTGGCCGTGGAGGGGTGCCGTGACATCGGAGACGATTGTGTTGACACCGATGGACCTTTCTCTTGCCGCCCTGCTGGTGATCGCCCTGGCCCTCGTCAGCCGGCGCATGGGGCTGGGGCTGGCCGGCCAGACCATCCTAGCCGCTTTTCGAACCACGGTGCAACTGTGTCTGGTGGGCCTGGCACTGAAGGTGGTTTTTGCGTCGGTCCATCCGCTTTTGATCGCATTCATGGCCGTGGTGATGCTGGTGGCTGCCGCCCGTGAAGTGATGGCCCGCCAGAAGCGCCGTTTTGTCGGTTGGTGGGGGTTCGGCATGGGAGCGCTTTCCATGTTTGTCTCCTCTTTTGCCATCACCACATTCGCCCTGGCGGCCATTATCGGCATCGATCCTTGGTATACGCCGCAATATGCCATCCCCCTACTGGGTATGATGCTGGGAAACACCATGACAGGCATTTCCCTGGGCCTCGATCGATTGACGGAATCGGCCTGGGAGCGCCGCAGCACCATTGAAGGGCGGCTGATGCTGGGCCACACCTGGTCCGAGGCGATCGGGCAGATTCGCCGAAACAGCGTCCGCAGTGCCATGATTCCCACGATCAATTCCATGGCAGCTGCCGGACTGGTGAGTCTTCCCGGCATGATGACCGGCCAGATTCTGGCCGGCAACCCGCCGCTTGAAGCGGTCAAGTACCAGATCCTGATCATGTTCATTATCTCCGCGGGCACCGGCTTCGGGGCGCTGATTGCGGTCTGGACCGGTGCGCGCCGGCTCTTTGACGACCGGCATCGGCTGCGGCTGGATCGCCTGATATCATCCGGGGTATGATGAGCCCAACGGCTTGACATTAAAAAACAAACACCTTATTTTTGCGGATCGAGAACGTGAACGCTGATCGATATTTCAGCCAGGCGTTCATGCAAACCACAGCGGGGAGCGGGATCAATCATGTCCGAACAGGATTACTACCAGGTACTGGGCGTGTCCAAGACTGCCACAGATGCCGAGATCAAAAAGGCCTACCGCAAGTTGGCCATGAAATACCATCCGGATCACTCCAAGGGTGACAAGCGCGCCGAAGAGCAGTTCAAGGCGGTCAGCGAGGCCTACGCGGTGCTCAGCGACAAGGAGAAGCGTCAGCAGTATGATACCTTCGGTTCCACCGGATTCCACCAACGCTATTCTCAGGAGGATATATTCCGCAACGTGGATCTGGGAGACATCCTTAGAGAGTTCGGCTTTGGCGGTCAGGGGCGGCGGTTCTCTTTCGGCGGCGGCGGGCCGTTTGGCGGACACCAGCGACGCCAGGCGCCGATCAAAGGCTCAGACCTGGTCTACGAACTGCCCCTGACCCTGCAGGAGGTGGTCAGTGGAACCAGCAAGGCCGTCACCTTTCAGCATCAGGGCCGCAACGAAAATATCACCGTCAAGATACCTCCTGGGATGATCACCGGCAAGAAGCTTCGCCTGGCGGGCAAAGGCGAGCAAAGTGCATACGGAGGCCCTCCCGGCGACCTGTACATCAAATCCCGTGTGACCCCGGACCCCGTATATACCGTGGAAGACCATGACCTTCATGTCACCGTCACGATTCGGCTCAGCGAGTCCCTGCTGGGCACTCAGGTGAAGATACCCACTCTCGAAGGGGGAGAACTGAGTCTTAGAATCCCTCCGGGAACCCGTCATAAAACCCGGATGCGTCTTTCCGGGCATGGACTTCCCCAGATGAAGGGCGGTTCAAAGGGCGACTTGTTTGCCACCGTTTCGGTAGACATTCCCAAAGAACTGTCTCCCGAACAGAAAAAGCTCGTGAAAAAGCTGGCTGCCACCGGCATGTAACAAATTAAATTCATTGACAACTATCCCCTATTAGGTTACTTTTTCGCTGAACTGGCGGCATGGAATTGGTGTTTCATGGTTGCCTCTAAACGGTTATTTTGATTTTCTCAAACTTCATTGGCGACATCCGCACCAAACCGCTAAACTTCATGGCCCTTGTTTCTTCTGTTTTCAAATTTCTTCATGCTTGCCAGTTGCACGACGAGCAGTAAAGACCGAATATGCCTGAATTTATTCCCGTTATTAAGAAACATGAAATCCAACGCCAGATTTTAAGAATCGCGGAAACCATTTCAACGGACTATCAAGGCCGGGAACTGGTGCTGATCGGGGTTCTCAAAGGGGCCTTCCTTTTTCTCGCCGATCTGGCCCGTGAGTTGAAACTGGAAAAGGTTAAAATCGATTTTCTTCAAGCTTCCAGCTACGGTGCCGATACTGTTTCATCGGAAAACATCGTGTTAAAGAAAGACATTGACGTTGATATCCACGGCAAAGATGTGCTAGTGGTTGAGGACATCGTCGATACCGGCCTGACGCTGGCCTATTTGATCAGCCACCTGGAAGGCTTCAGTCCAAGCAGCATTAAGGTTTGCGCCATGATCGACAAAAGAGAGCGGCGAAAAGCGGCGATCCGCGTTGACTACGCGTGCACAACTGTGGAAAAGGGCTTTCTCGTGGGGTATGGCTTGGACTATGCAGAAGACTACAGAAATCTGCCAGAAATATACCATATGAAACTTTAGTCAATGAGGGGTGCCATGATTATCACCTGTGAAGCGTGCAACACCAGTTTCAATCTTGATGACAAGATGCTCAAAGCCACTGGTTCAAAGGTCAGGTGTTCGGTTTGCTCCAACGTGTTCACCGCCTTTCCGCAGCAGGCGCAAGCCCCTGAACCGCCAGCCGGAGAAGTTGGAACCGATGCGGCGCCGCAAACCAAACCCGATTCCGGACCCGATCTGACGGCAGCTACCGCCGTGGCATCGGACCGACCGGACAAGCCGACCGCCGCGGAACCGGATGACGCGCATACGCCCGAGACCGAGGTGCTTGCCGAAGACTCCGGTGCGCTCTTTGCCGAAGGCACCGACCTTGATTTTGCACTGGATGACGAACCGGAAGACGAGGTGTCGGCGACGGAGATTGAAGATGCGGTAAGTGGCGCCCTGGAAGATGACCTGGCGGATCTTTCCTTTGAACCGGCCGCTGAGCCGAAACCGGCAATTGAATCCGACATCGTCGGGGAGAGTGATGCCACCGTCATCGCCGATCTGGACGATCTTAGCCTGGACCTTTCTCCTGAGCCTGCCGATGACGCCGGTGCGGCCACCGTCATCGCCGACCTGGACCAGGATGATTTCGATCTGGACCTTTCACCCGGGGCCGGGAGCGATGCTGAAGGTACGGCTACGGTCATTGCCGACTTGGATGACGGTTCTTTGGATCTGGATAGCGATTTTTCTCTGGAATCCGAAGCGGCCCCCGAATCGCCGGCTGTAACCGGCGAGGGGCTGCCCGAAACGTTGGATGACCTGGACGGGCTGGATCTTACCCTGGATATGGAGAAGGATGGCAGCGCGCCTCAGTCTGGATCGGTCGCGCCGGAAGCGGTCGACACGTCGCTGGATGATCTCTCCCTGGATTTCGACCTGGAGCCGGACGCCGATATGACCAAAGCCTCATCAACGGACGATTCAGTCGGCCCGGTCGAGGAGGAACTGGATCTGACATTGGATCTGGAGGATGCAGGTGCAGGGGAATTGGAACCGGCCACAGAATCGCCGGTGCTGGATGATGATTTGGACCTCTCCAGTCTCGAGGGCCTGTTAGACGAAGACGAGGCGAGTGCTGACGATTCCGTTACCGTGGTTGTCGATGAGGATGAAGAGCTGGGGCTGTCTCTTGACCTGGATGATCAAACGTCTGCTGATGGTGGCGATGCCGCCGGTGCGCCGGGTGGGGAAACCCTGGAAGATCTGGAATTCGACCTGGACGGGGACG
This sequence comes from Desulfosarcina sp., assembly GCF_055467485.1. Lineage (NCBI taxonomy): Bacteria > Pseudomonadati > Thermodesulfobacteriota > Desulfobacteria > Desulfobacterales > Desulfosarcinaceae > Desulfosarcina > Desulfosarcina sp. The sequence goes on from NZ_JBUOIV010000047.1 coordinate 25,978, forward strand.
GCAGGTCTGAAACCCTTGACACCGACGATAGCGATGATGCCGATCAGGAGATTGATCTGTCTGAGATCGAGAAGATGCTTGAAGAGCCGGAATCAGATGACGCCAAATTCAGCGTCATGCCGGAACAGGATCTTGATCTGGACATTGAAGCCAGCCTTGAGACGGAAAAATGGATGTCCGAATCCAGTGACGACGATCAAGTGGTGGTGGATGATGACCTGGACCTGTCCGATCTCGAGCAGGTTCTGGACGAAGTCGACCCCGATGCAGCTGACGATACCCCGGAAGATCAGGAACTGGAACTGGATTTGGGCGATGGGGAAGTGCTGGGGACGCCGACCGAAACCGTGGCCGTCGATAACGATCTGGATTTCGACCTGAGTGATTTTGAGGACGGTGCCCCGACGGAATCCGCGGGTGATACGGCTCACCGTCTCCGCGAATCGTTGGACATGGATCTGGAATTCGAGGTGGAAGAGGGCCGCCAAGTTGAACAGACCCTGGAGGACGAAGGCCTGGAAGAAACCGTCGCCATCCCCGTACCGCCAGCGGCTGAAAAAAGCAGGGCGGTGCCCCCCCGGCCGGCAGAGCCGGCAAAGCCGGCAAAGCCGGCGGGCCGGCCCAAACCTGTCAAAAAGGGGATGAGCAAATCGCTGGTGTTCCTGCTGATTCTCGCGATCCTCGGCGGAGGCGCCTATGGGACCTATTACCTGCTTAACCAGAACGACATCGACATCCCCTTTCTCAGTGACTACCTGAAACCGAAGGTACAGGATCCGGGCAACCTGAAACTGACCACCTACGACATCAACAGCCGGTTTGTGGACAATGCCGCGGTCGGCAAACTCTTCGTGGTTTCAGGCAAGGTGAAAAACGGTTATGCCGAAAACCGCGGCATGGTTACCCTGGAGGGCAAGATCTTCTCCACTGGCAAAGTACCGGCCAAAAGCGAAAAGGTCTACTGCGGCAATGTCATGTCCGACCTTGAACTGGCCAACCTGGAGTGGGACAAAATCAAGGAGCGGCTGGTCAATCGATTGGGAGACAACCGCAGCAACGTGAAAATCGAACCGGGACAGTCCATTCCCTTCATGGTTGTCTTTTCAGACCTTCCAGAGGATCTTGAGGAGTTCACCATCGAGGTGACCGGGTCGACGTCCCTCAAATAGCTGGTTCGGTTTTCGGCTTGACTAACAGGTGATGAGCTGTTAAGAGTCCGCTGTTCTTTTGGGCACGAAAAAAATAATGGCGATGTAGCTCAGCTGGTTAGAGCATGCGGCTCATATCCGCAGAGTCCGGGGTTCAAGTCCCTGCATCGCCACCAACAGACACCTAACCCCCCGTAGATACGGGGGGTTTTTTTATTTTTGACCCCATAAATCTTGCCAGTTATTTCTCCTTGCAGGGTGGATGACTGGTTGGCCAAAAAAATTTAGGGGGAATCGTCTGTCACTGGTGCAACCTTGACGGATTTGTAAAAAGTCCGATAGCAGCCGGTTCAATCATCCATTGACATTGCCAGCGATTAGTGATGGAACGCCATTGGGATGGGACCCTAACCGCAATCCACCGGGAATGCCTGATGAATAAATTCCAAGCCATGGCGCAGATCATGCTGCTGTTAAATGAGGATGGCCTGTTGAGACCGGGGAGCCATGTTTACCAAACCGTCAGGCGGATGGTTTCCGACAAGATCGATAGATTGGGACCCGATGCGGCGCTGGTGGATGTCGTGGATGGAAAGCGTCAACTGCTGGACCAGATCAAGATGCTGGCCATGTGGAACAGGTCCTCGGGTCGGCCGCCTTCAACAAACCGTTAAGCCCCGCGCGTCCACCATACCATTCAAGCCATTTGGCCGGATGTCCCTCGTGTACGCACCTGCCTCACATGGTCGTCAGGAACCAGGTCCTCAGCTTTTCTACCACCGGTCGACTGGAAGGGGATGGGTTCAATGAAGGCTGTGGGTGTGGATGGATCGCAGCGGCGCCCCCATCCTTTGCACGTCTGCGGCAGTCTGGGCATGGGGTCGACGATTAATCGGCATCTTCTATATCGCTGTCGATATTTTCGGCGATGAATTCCTGGAGCAGTTTGCCCGCACCCTTGTAATGCCGCGTGGTGAACTCCGTTCCGCAGACCCATCCCGATTTAAAAAAGAGGCGTTTGCTGGGCGGGCGGTATTGCGAAATGTGCCGGGGGATACCGGCCACCCTTACCGGTATTTTTCCATTAACGATTATCGGTTCGATTTCGGTGCCGATCTGGATCTCTTCCGGTGAGTCGATTAAAAAACCCACGCCGTATTCATTGATATTGAAGATGCGGTAGGTTTTTCCGTTGATGGATATGGTCAGGTCCTTGACGGTAAGTCGGCGTTTCTTTCTCTTTCCCAAAACCTGATCCATATCTTCCTCCGGTTGTCCCTGTGTTGGCCGGCCTGTTTGGCGGTCATTCCAATGGGATGATGTTCAATGACACATTTCTTGTGTCGGATCAAGCGCTCTTCCCCTTTAGCACAATCTGCGCAATGGGTGACGGGGAGCACGGTGGGTGCCTTGGATTCACTTTGGTTTACCTGCGCTGCCCTTGGTTTGTGGCGAAGGTGGTAGACCGCTTGCCGCAATCGTTTTTCGGGTTGGGTTTATGAAATCCGGTATCCGGCCGATAATAGGCTCATACGGACGGCACCGGATACACACCCCGGGTTGAACCGCGACAGCGAGTGCATTCCCCGCCGCCTGCGGCGGGTTTAGCGAGCGAAATGAAATCGAATTATTATCCTTTCGGTGCTGCGCAGCATATGTCCGCGGCGTCGGTGAATGAATCGAAACCGCAGCTGGCAACTTCCGATTGCGCTCGGGGTCAGAGGAAACTATCGTGAGCACGCCTGTAGAAATATTGCCGATTATCGATCGACTTGGTTTTTTTGCGTCGTTCACCGCTGAAGAGAAGCGGCAGGTGGTGTCGGATGATGCCCACTTCAGGGTATACCAACCCAAAGAAATGCTCATCCGCCAAGGTCACAGCGATCAGAGCCTGTTTATCATTCTCACCGGCACGGTCAGCATCACGGAAGGTGCCGGCGGGACCGTCTTGGCCGTTCTAAAGGCCGGCGACATCTTCGGGGAGATGGCTTTTTTCACGGAAACCCGCCGAACTGCCAATGTTATCGCCAGGGAGTCGGTAATTGCGCTGAAGTTCGACCGGGTGCTGTTCGAACAGCTCAGCCCGGCGATCCGCGAGAAATTCAAAGACAAGATTATCGAAAAGTTGGTGGCTCGGCTGGACGCGGCGAACAAAGAGATGTCCCGGCTCAATGCCGCGGTGAACGCCGACTCGCCAGAACCATTGACGTCAATGAAAACGCACGCAGGGGCGTCGTTTGCCGGTTCGCCAGGACCGGTGTTTGTCTCCGGCCGTGAGCTGATCCGCAAGATCATCGCTGATACCGCGTCGCTACCGGCCATGCCGGAGGTGATGATCAAGGTTCGGCAGTTGATCAACAATCCGGCAACCAGCCCCGCCCAATTGGCCAAAATAATCGAAATCGATTCCGCTATGGTGACCGGCATTCTCAAGGTGGCCAATTCCGCCTATTACGGTTTTCGGGGAAAGGTTTCCACCATTCAGCATGCCTCAGCCCTGTTCGGGACCCGGCGGCTGGCAGAGCTGATTACGGCCATCAGCGCAGGCGGGGTGTTGGGAAAATCCCTGGATGGGTACGGACTCAAGGCCGGAGACATGTGGTGCCATTCTATTGCGGTGGCCTGCACGGCCGGCGAAATCGCCTCGGCGGTGGGGTTTGACGCTTCTGACACGGCCTATATGGCGGGCCTGCTCCACGATATGGGGAAAATCATCCTGGACCCATACGTCCGCGAACGGAAAGTCTTGTTTGACAATTACCGTGCCACCCACCCGAAAAAAACCGTTCAGGATGCGGAGCGCGATATCCTGGGATTTGATCATGCCGTCATTGCGGCCATTCTCTGTGAAAAATGGAACCTGCCGCGATCCATATCTTTTGGCATTCGACACCACCACCAGCCTTCATCCGCAGGTGACCATCAACTATCCCATATCGTGCACCTGGCGGACTATATTACCATCCAGGCGGGCATTGGTATTGCCGACGCAGCCGTCTGTCAGGAACTGGATGAAAGCAGCCGGTCCCTGGTGCCCCTGGATTCGGATACATTAAACGCTGCCGTAGAAAAATCGCGTATGTACGTGGAAGGCCTGGCCGTGCAGGTGTCCCAGCCATAAACCTGAGGGTTGTCCCGATCCCCATCAGGCTCTGGTCCCGAACCGGGAGGGATACCACGCGCCTGGTGGCGATCCTCCCCGAAAAAATGTCCACGGATGTCAGCGGTGGGCGTCGACTAAACCGGAAGGTCTCGTCTCCGCGTAGATTAGCCCTTGAAATCAAACGTTCCAATATAATATAGTCTACTGTACTTTTAGCTTAATAGATGGTTAACCCGGCCCCGGCGCCCTGTGGAATCGATCTGATGTTTCCCGGCTTTGAAAAACTCATCGAATCACGAATAAAAAAGGCCCAGGAGGAAGGTGCGTTCGAGAACCTTCCCGGCAGCGGCCAACCCCTCCATTTTGAGGACGACCTGACGATTCCCGAGGACCTGCGCATGGCCTACAAGGTCCTCAAAAATGCCGATTGCCTGCCGCCGGAGGTGCAATTGCTCAAAGAGATCCGTACGACCGAAGACCTGCTGGCCGGAATGACCGACACGGTGCAAAAGTATCGTACCATAAAAAAAATAAACTTCCTGATCATGAAGCTCAATACCTTGAGAGATGCCAATGCGGCCTATGAAATCCCCCAGCGTTACTATAGCGAGGTGGTCGAACGCCTCGGGGCCGATAAAGCATAATCCGGTGCAAGCATGTTTGGAAAAAAAAAAGAGGACGACGGCCTGGTTAAAAGTGTGCTGCTCGCCTACTTTATTCTGGCACTTCATGTGCTGCTCATCGCCGGCGTGGCGATCCTGGTGCTCTTTTTCCGAGGCGTGGTCAGCTATATGCTCTGGATCTTCCTCGGGGGGATTGCACTGATCGGTTTGTCCGCATTCTATTTTATCAGGCGGATGCGCGCCGAAGGCAGATCCCTTGGGGAGATGTTAAGAAACCCCATGTTCAACGGACGATCCGTGGAGGTAAGCCTTCTGGGCGGAATGGCTACCGTCAAACTTGGCCAGTCGTCCCGGCCACCGGCTATCGAACACGATGCGGCCGTGGACATCCCCCGTCTTGAAGACCCGGAAGCATCCCGCAGCCGGGATGTTTCGGAACTCGCCGAACTGGCTCGATTGCTTGAAAAAGACCTCATCACCGTCGAGGAGTTCAACAAGGCCAAGAAACAGCTGTTGAACGGTTAGTTGAACGGTTAAATATGCCTGCCATAACGGGTGACTACCCGTGGGCCGAAGAACGTCTTTTTTCGTTGAAGTCGTTTCGCCAAGGACCTGAGAGCGTTCACAGGCATCGGGATCTCGCGTGACAGCCGCATCCGCTGCATACCGGCCTGCAACTGCCAATTCGCAAAAGGGGGCTTTTATCATGAAAAAGAAAACCATCGCCTTGATCTCCGGTGGCATCTCGTCGGAAAGAGAAGTGTCCCTCAACAGCGGCAAACAGGTCTATACTGCCCTGGACAAGGACAGGTACGCTATCCTGACCTACGATCCCAAGACGGACATCCCCCGGCTGGTGACCGATGCCGGCAGAATCGACTGCGCGCTGATCATCCTGCATGGTCCCTACGGTGAAGACGGAACGGTTCAGGGCTTGCTCGATCTGCTGGACATCCCCTATCAGGGCGCAGGCGTGCTGGGCAGCGCCGTCGCCATGAATAAGCTGCTTTCCAAGCATCTCTACGAGAGAGCCGGCCTTGTCGTGCCGCCCTATGTTGTGGTGCGGCGAGGGGAATCGGTCGACGTAAACGCCATCGTCGGTGGGCTGGGCCTTCCGCTGGTGGTCAAACCGGTGGAAACCGGATCGAGCGTGGGCATGTCCATCGTCCGTGACGACGCATCCTTGGCCGCTGCAGTGGAAAAGGCATTGGAATTCGGAGCCACGGCCATGATCGAAGGTTATATCTCCGGCACGGAGATCACCTGCGGCGTATTGGGCAACCAGGATCTTGAGGCGCTGCCGCTCATCGAGATCATTCCGGGGCAAGGTTACGAGTTTTTCGACTACGACGCCAAATACCAGCCCGGAGCCACCCAGGAGATTTGTCCGGCCCGCATAGATGAACGACTGACCCAAAAGGCGAAAGACTGTGCCATCGCGGCCCACAACGCCCTGTACTGTCAGGGATACAGCCGGACGGACATGATTCTGAAAGACGATGATTTTTATGTATTGGAAACCAATACGATCCCCGGCATGACGAAAACCAGCTTGTTCCCGCAGTCGGCGAAGGCTGCCGGGATGTCATTCAGCCAGTTGCTGGATCGGCTCATCGAACTGGGTATTCAGGCCCGGCGTCGTCAAACCACTCGGGGATAGCCATATGTCACTACAAAGGCCCGCGGCCAATCCGCTGGCCCACAACAATGAGGGAGGGAGCTTATGAAAGTGCTGGTTGTCGGCGGCGGCGGAAGAGAGCACGCCCTGGTTTGGAAAATCGCCCAAAGCCCACGTGTGAAGAAAATTTTCTGTGCGCCCGGAAACGCAGGTATCGCCAAGCTGGCCAATTGCGTTCCCATCGGTGCCGCCGAAATCGACAAGCTTCTGGATTTTGCCCGGGACGAACAGATCGATCTCACCGTGGTCGGCCCGGAAGATCCCCTGTCCAAAGGCATCGTCGACCGGTTCGAAGAGGCGGGCATGCGGGTTTTCGGCGCCAGCCAGAAAGCAGCCCGGATTGAATCCAGCAAGTCGTTTGCCAAGGCGATCATGGAAAAATACGGCATCCCGACAGCCAAGGGCCGAACCTTTACCCGCCTTGCCCAGGCGCAGGCCTATGTCAAAAAGATGGGGGCGCCTCTGGTGATCAAAGCGGACGGCTTGGCCGCCGGAAAAGGAGTGATCGTCTGCAGCACCGAAAAAATGGCTCTGGATGCCCTGAAACAGATTATGGTGGACCGGGAATTCGGCGAGGCTGGCGACCGGGTGGTGGTTGAAGAGTGCCTGGTGGGAGAAGAGGCCTCTTTTCTGGCTTTCACCGACGGCAAAACCGTTCTGCCTCTGCCGTCTTCACAGGATCACAAGCCGGTCTTCGATGACGACAAAGGCCTGAATACCGGCGGTATGGGTGCCTATTCGCCCGCTCCGGTGGTGGACGGGTATATCCACCAGCGAATCATGAATGAAGTGATGATCCCCATGGTCAGGGGCATGGCTGCCGAGGGTTGTCCATACAAAGGCGTTTTGTATGCCGGCCTGATGATCGACCGGGATTCGATCAAGGTGCTGGAGTTCAATGGCCGGTTCGGTGATCCGGAGGCTCAGCCGCTGCTGGTTCGGTTACAGAACGACATCATTCCGGTGATCGAAGCCATCATCGACGAGCGGCTGGACACCTGCCGTCTGGAGATCGACCCCCGGGCATCGGTATGCGTGGTCATGGCTTCCGGGGGCTATCCGGGAAAATACAAGAAAGGACTGGAGATTACGGGCATCGATGCCGCCAATCGCATGCGGGACGTGGTGGTTTTTCATGCCGGGACCCGTTCGGACGGCAAGTCGATCCTTTCGGATGGCGGCCGGGTGCTGGGAGTTACGGCCCTTGGCGATACGGTGGAATTGGCTATCAAGAAAGCCTACCAGGCAGTTGCCAAAATCAACTGGAAGGATGTTCACTACCGTAGCGACATCGGTAAAAAAGCCCTGGTGAGGATGCAGGCCGTGCCCCGCGTGGGAATCGTCATGGGCAGCGACTCCGATCTCAAAGTAATGGAAGCGGCCCTGGGGATATTCAAAAAGTTCGGGATTCCCATCGAAATGACCGTGGCCTCGGCCCACCGCAGCCCACAACGGGCTGCCGAGTATGCCGTTTCCGCCAGGCAGCGGGGGCTCAAGGCCATTATCGCCGGTGCCGGGCACGCCGCCCATTTGGCCGGTGTCCTGGCGGCCCACACCACGCTGCCGGTGATCGGCGTTCCCATCGACTCTTCCTGCCTCCAGGGGCTCGACGCGCTACTCTCCACGGTGCAGATGCCTCCGGGCATTCCTGTGGCCACCGTGTCGATCGGAAAGCCGGGGGCGAAGAACGCAGCCATTCTGGCCGTTCAGATCATGGCCGCATCCGACGATGCGCTGAACGCCCGATTGGAGACATTTAAAAAGGAGATGGCAGCGCAGGTTGAAAAAAAGGCCGAGAAACTCAGGGATTACCGCTGACGTCCGGCGGAGCGATTCATCAGGCCCCAGTGCCGATGATATCCGGAGGGCGGCCCGGATTTTAGGACAAAAAGGGGTGCTGGTATTTCCCACATCCGGGCTTTACGGTATAGGGGCCGACGCATTCTGTACCGAGTCCATCCGCAGGGTGTTCGCCATCAAGCGCCGGCCGGCCCATCAACCACTGCTGGTGCTGCTGTCAGGCATTCACGATATGGATCGGGTGGTGCGAAGGGTTCCCGACTATGCCGAGGTGTTGATGGGGCTGTGGCCCGGAGGGATCACGCTTATTTTCGAGGCCGCCGATAAGGTGCCGGCCTGCCTGACCGGCGGAACGGGCAAGATCGGTGTGCGCGTGCCGGCACATGCCGTGGCTAAGGCCCTGATCGATCGATTCGGCGGCCCCATCACCGGAACCAGCGCCAACCTGACCGGTTTGCCGGCAACGGCCAGCGTAGAGGCGCTTGACCCTGAAATCCGCCGCCAGGTGGACATGGTTTTAGAAGCCGGTACCCTTGCCGGCGGGCCCGGTTCCACCATTGTGGACGTCACCTCCTGGCCTGTCCGCGTCGTCCGCGAAGGGGCGGTGCCCCGGCAGGCCGTAGATGACCTTCTCAATCGGGGATAGTGCAATTTGATTGACAAGCTTCAGGGTTTTTCCTATATATCCAAACCCATGCCGGAGTGGTGAAATTGGTAGACGCAGTGGACTCAAAATCCACCGACCGCAAGGTCGTGCCGGTTCGATTCCGGCCTCCGGTACCAATCAGGATGAAAATGGCGGCCGGTGACCCACTGGCCGCCGTTTTTTTTTAGCCGCCCTGGTCATGCCTGTTCATTTAGCCCATTCGTTGCTGACAGCGGCAGACAATTCGTAAACGCATTTCCCAGGAGGTCTGTTTATGTGGGGACAGATTAAAAAGTACATCATTATCGGCCTTATCGCCGCTGCCGGATATTACATGCTGGGTCATCACTTCATCTATTACGAGCGGTCTATTTCCGTGCTGCCCAAAGAGGAACTGACCCTCAAATACACCTTTTACAGTCTGGGAAGCAAACGGCCGGAAACGATTATAAAGGTGGATGAGCTGCGCTGGGCCGGTATCGGTGATATCCTGGTGGAAAAGGGGATTGCTCCCGAAAGTAAGGTCCGCATGCTGGAAGACAAGGCGGATAGGGAATCGGAGGAATAATCCCCGCGTACCATGGCCTTGCGGCGTGAAATGCAGGCCAACACCGGTGAGACGATCGACCTTCAACCCATGGGAAGCATGTTGTCAGCCAGGCGGCTGGAGGCCTTCTTCAGGTTGATGCTGAGCAGATTGGCCAGCCCTTTCAAAATGTTGACGCCGAGATTCACCTTTTTCGACAGGATGTCCTCAAAGGCGGTGCGTTGAAAAACCGCCAGCCTGACCTTTGAGCGGGCGATAACGGTCGAGGACCGCGGGAAATTGTTGATGATGGACATTTCTCCGATGGATCGGCCGCGTCTCAACGTGGCCATGACGTCGCTGCTGTCGGGTCCGGTCTTTTTCGTTACATCCAGTTCCCCGCTTTCTACGAAACACACGAAATCCGCCTTGTCCCATTCATGAAACAGCACCTGGCCGGGATCAAGTTCCACAAAATCCATCCGTGCGGCCACGTCGATCAGTTCATCTCTTTCCAGAAACTCGAACAGCGGCAGGTTGATGATAAAATCGACCAGTTCCTCGTTTCTATCCGATCCGACCGGTCCCAATTGGTCTGCGTGCATATTCATTATCCCATCGGTCTTCTGGTTTTTCCCCGGCATCGCTTTAATCATCTGCCGTGAGGCCACAAAATCCTGGCGGTTTGACTTGAAAACAGTTACAACGATCACCCGGTGCCGTCTCTATCGGTACCCGAAAACAATGACTTGAGTCCAAGAACTGAAAAAGCTTTTTTCAGACCGAATGTCAAGTCATGATAAAATAAGGCCCGGGCCAGATGCCGATCACCTATTTCAAACTGCTGCTGACCGCCATTTTCTGGGGGGGAACCTTTATCTCCGGTAGAATGCTGGCGGATTCCGTCCCTCCTTTTTCCGCCGCCTTTTTTCGTTTTCTTTTTGCTGCGGCGTGTCTCTACACACTCTTCCTGCGCCGTGAAGGAAAAATTCCCGGGCTGGCAAGGCACCAGGTGTTGCCTGTGGCGCTGCTGGGGTTGACCGGCGTATTTGCCTACAACGCCTTTTTCTTCAACGGCTTGAAGCTGATCAGCGCCGGTCGGGCATCCATCATCATTGCCAACAACCCGATAATCATTTCTCTTTTCTCAGCCCTGCTTTTTAAGGAAACCCTTTCCGCGACGAAAGTCGCCGGTATTCTGATTTCCGTTGCCGGGGCCGTTACCGCCATTTCCGGCGGAGATCCGCTTTCTTTGTTTGCGGGCGGCGTCGGGATCGGCGATCTGTACATTTTCGGCTGCGTACTCAGTTGGTCGGCTTATACCCTGATAGGAAAACGGGTGATGCATGACCTGTCCCCCTTGGCAGCCGTATCTCATTCAGCGGCCGTTGGAGTTTTGGCGCTGCTGATCCCAGCCTGCATGGAGGGGATGCCTGCCGCCGTGCCGGGATATTCGCTGTCGGATTGGGGCAATCTGGCCTATCTCGGATTGTTTGGCACGGTGCTGGGGTTTGTCTGGTACTATGAGGGGATCCGGGTGATCGGACCGTCGCGGGCCAGCCTGTTCATCAATTTCGTGCCCATCAGCGCGATTTGTCTGGCCCACATCGTCCTGAAGGAACCGTTAAGCATCTCGCTTCTGGTGGGCGGCGCCATGGTAATCACCGGTGTCACCTTGAACCACCTGCCGGATACCGGTGCGCGCCTGTTCAAATCCAAGGTGCGGATTTGAGCAATAACGGCGTCACGAATTGTCAGCAGTTCACAGCGATTGTCGACGCCGACCACCCGTGTGGTAGCGAATGGGCCGGCCGGTCATCCCGCATAACAACCCAGGCCCGGTTTTAAAAGGAGGACTGCTTGATATCCACACAGATACCCGGTTTTGGAACGTTGACCCTCGAGCATCTGGTGCTGGACTATAACGGCACGTTGGCCGTGGACGGCCTGCTGCTTCCCGGTGTCAGAAAATCCCTCAATACGCTGGCCGCGGACCTGGCCGTTCATGTGGTCACCGCCGACACCTTTGGCAAAGCGGCCGGCGGCCTCGAAGGCGTCAACTGCCGGCTGACCGTATTGGAAGCGGGGCGTCAGGACCGGGCCAAGGTCGACTTCGTCAATCGGCTGGGCGCGGACCGGACGGCCAGTGTCGGCAACGGCCGCAACGATGCGCTGATGCTGGCGGCGTCAGCTCTGGGAGTCGCCGTCATTTTGGGCGAAGGCGCTTCCACGGTGAGCCTGAGCGCCGCTGACATCGTCTGTACGGATATCGTTTTCGCACTTGAATTGCTGATTCATCCGTTGCGGCTCACCGCAACGTTGCGGTCCTGAAAAGGTTGCGCCGAAGCAGATCGACAGTCCGACAGCCGGCTGCGTTGACTATTTCATATAGTGGTGTTAGATGGATCGCGGCAAATAGTGTGTTTTAAGCAGCTTTAGCAGTAAGAACCGATGTAGCTGCTGCTGCGGGAAGGCTTCACTTGCTATTAATCGCTTTACATCGCACGTAATCGCATTGGTTTGGCAATATCTAAAAGCCGATTATTCGGCTTCGATGCTTTCTCTGGAAAAAAGATCGTTATGGATTCGACAGGAAATATGCAATCCGGCAAAAATGTTTGTAAATATCTCATGGAAAACGGTGACGAAGCCACACGCCTTGAGATGAAAGCTGATCTTGACAGCATCTCTCACCAAGTCCGTTGGGCTGGGATAAAGCCCGGCATGCGTGTAGCGGATGTCGGGTGTGGTCCCGGAAAAATTACCGCGCTGCTCCATCGCATGGCCA
>NZ_JBUOIV010000048.1:0-38201 GCF_055467485.1 Desulfosarcina sp.
CTTTCAAGGCAAACATGTCGCAGAGATAGCTAAAAAGCTCGTAGGGTAGGTTATAATGTTTTATGATGCCCGCATTCAGCGGAGACCACTTGAGCATCAATATAGATTCAAAGTTTCCGCAGGATGCGGGTAAGATAGACTGCCGTTGAAATTAAACCTCAAGAAAATGTTAATTTAAAGGCGTGCTTCTTGAGATCACCACGACAAATTTGTTATCGAACTCGATTTAATATTACTGCTATATCATTGTTATTTTATGCATAATCAAGCAACCACAACATCATGTGGTTGGTTCCCTCCTCCATCGATCGTATTCAAATTGAATATTTGTCCCGGCTAAAACAGCCTGGGTACTCGACCGGACTTTTTGACGGCTGTTTTCGTGATGCTTCCCATCTCGATTTATACCATTGTCTATGTTGTGCAGAATAACCTGATGAAACTTGTGTATTGGCTATCTTCCTTAATTTACATGGTTGTAGGCGTAATGATTGCGCAACAAATCGGTATAAGAATGAATGACATGAAGTATATCGACTTTCTGAAGAAGTTCAAGGCTGCCATATTTGCGAAATAGGCACAAAAGGTTTAAGCTATAATATTGGCATGCGTCACTTTGGCCTGTGAGGCTATAGTGCGAAGGAATCCGGTGAGTTTCGTCGGCTGATAACCAAATGGTCCCGGGCGGAACTGACAAGAAATTAGCCAAGAACGATCATAAATGTGATTTTGAATTAACCAATGACCCATCGTTTTAGGTGGGGGTCAGAAGATGTTGAAAGCAGCCCCATGGAACAGATCCCGAATGCACCGCCTCAAGCGCGCGTTTACCAGAAACTGGCCCCAGTCGCTCTCGCTGGAATGTTGCTGGTGCTGGTCGGTTGTGCAGCTGTAGGACCGGATTACACCCCGCCTGAAACCAATCTACCGGATGGCTGGCAGACGGAGCTGAGGGCCGGATTGCGTGATGAGCCCCTGGATCCCGAATCGCTGGCCCAATGGTGGCAGACGCTGGATGATCCCACCTTGACGCACCTGATCGATAAGGCCGTCACGGGAAGCCCGAATGTCCGCGCCGCTGCCGCACGCCTGCGCGAGGCCCGCGCCCGCCGGGGTGTCAGGGGTGCCGATCGCTTTCCGACCATCGACGCTGGTGCCTCGGTGACTACGACCCGTTCCAGTGAATCTACCGGCGGCGGGAGCGATAGCGAACTGTACAGTGCCGGTTTCGACGCAAGCTGGGAACTGGACATTTTCGGCGGCACCCGGCGCTCGATTGAAGCGGTGGATGCGGATGTGGCCGCCAGCCTCGAAGACCTGCACGACGTGCTTGTCAGCCTAACCGCCGAAGTTGCCCTTAACTATATTGAGGTGCGTTCGTTTCAATACCGCCTGGATATCGCCCGGGCCAACCGAGATGCCCAAGAGGAAACCTACCGTCTGGTTCAACACCGCTGGGACGCCGGTTTGGCGGCTCAATTGGAAGTGGAGCAGTCCCGATACAACCTGGAAAGTACCCGCTCGGAGATCCCTTCCCTGAATACCGGGCATGAGCAGGCCCTCAATCGTCTGGCCGTACTCCTGGGCCAACAACCGGGCACCCTAAACCAGGCCTTGGCCGAGCGACACCCCATTCCAGTAACCCCTATCGAACTGGCTGTCGGCGTACCGGCACAGACCCTGCGTCGCCGTCCTGATGTTCGCCGGGCTGAATGGGAACTGGCCGCCCAGACGGCGCGAATCGGAGTAGCCACGGCCGAACTGTATCCCAAGTTCAGACTTCTGGGGACCATCGGCCTGGAGTCCATCTCCAGCAGCAATCTGTTGACTGCAGGCAACCTTGCCTATAGCTTCGGGCCCAGCGTTTCCTGGCGTATTTTCGATGCCGGTCGAATTCGCCAGCAGATCGACGTCGAAACCGCCTTGCAGGAGCAGGCCCTGATTCAATACGAAGCCGCCGTCCTGACCGCACTGGAGGATGTTGAGAACGCCCTCGTGGCCTATGCCGACGAGCAGAATCGCCGCCGATCCCTGGTCCAAGCAGCGGAAGCAGCCAACCGGGCGGTGGAGTTAGCCCAGAACCGTTACCGCTCCGGGCTATCGGATTTTCAGAATGTCCTGGATGCCCAACGGTCGCTGCTTTCCTTTCAGAATCAGCAGGCCCTTAGCGATGCCACGGTCACCTCAAACCTGATCCGCCTTTACAAAGCCCTGGGTGGCGGCTGGACGCCGATTCCAGAATCCAGTACGGATGCACCGACAACCCCTTGAAGAGTAGGACAATTATGGTCAATGATACCGGCCGGGTGCCGATCATCAAACGCGTGTTAATCGTTGTGCCCATCGCTGTCGCCGTCATGATTGTGGTGATGCTGGTGGGTTCCAAAAAATCCCCCCAGAAACACCCTGCCCAGGAAATAGCCCGTCAGGTACGGGTATTGGAAATGGAGCCTATGGAAGTGGTTCCCCGTGCGATCGGATACGGCCTGGTAACGCCTGGGCGGGTCTGGCAGGTGGTGCCGGAGGTCAGCGGCCGGCTGGTGTTTGTCGATCCGGACTTCAAAAAAGGTAGTCTAATCCGGCAGGGGCAGGTGTTGTTGCGTATCGATACCATCGATTTCGAGCTGGCCGAACGGCAGATGGCGGCCAACATCGCCAAAATCAAGGCCCAATTGGTCGAACTGGAGCGGCAGGAGAAGAACTATCGATCTACCCTGAAAATACAACGCACGCTGCTCGATCTCAGCCAGAAGGAACTGGCCCGCAACCAACAAGCCAGGGAGAACCGCTCCATCTCGGACAGCGCCCTGGATCAAGCCCGCATGAATACACAGAGTCAGCTTAGCCAAGTGCAAGAAATCGAAAACGCTCTGGCCTTGATACCGGCGTCACAACAGTCGCTCGAAGCCGAATTGGTTTATAATCAGGCCCGCCTGGAGGAGGCCCGATTGGATCTGGCCCGCACGGAAATCTCCGCGCCCTATGACTGTCGCATCACCGATACGAATGCTGAAATCGGTCAGTATGTCCAGCAGGGGCAGACCATCGCCACAGCCGACGGTATTGGCCAGGCCGAAATTACCGCCCAGCTGCCCCTTAGTGCCATGCGCAAACTGTTGGCCGCAAAAGATTCCACGGGCCTGAGCGTCGATACGATGAACCTTGATCGAATGCGCATGGACAACCTGCGTGCCGAGTTCGACCTGTCGGCCAAGGTTCGTCTGATCAACGACAACTTCGGTGTTGAATGGGAGGCTCGTTTTGCACGCGCCGATGCCACGATCGATGCTCAGACGCGCACAGTGGGTATTA
Organism: Desulfosarcina sp.; assembly: GCF_055467485.1. NCBI lineage: Bacteria > Pseudomonadati > Thermodesulfobacteriota > Desulfobacteria > Desulfobacterales > Desulfosarcinaceae > Desulfosarcina > Desulfosarcina sp. The sequence continues at coordinate 3,313 of NZ_JBUOIV010000048.1, forward strand.
TCGTGGTGGTGGATCGACCTTACGATCAGGTGATCATTGGTCAACGCCCACCGCTTGTCCGCAACATGTACTGTGAAGTTGAGATCAGCGGCCGACCCATTGCCGAGAAGATGGTGATTCCCCGGTCTGCCGTGCATGACGGCCATGTGTACATCGCGGATGCCGGCGGTCGACTGGCCCGCAAGCCGATAAAAATCGACTTTCCTCAAGGAGATTTCTATGTGCTGGCCGGTGGCCTTACTCCTGGAGACAAGGTTGTGGTCTCTGATTTGGTGCCGGCCATCGATGGCATGAAGCTGGACGCCGTTTTGGACGATTCCCTCCAGCAGCAGCTCAAGGCGCAGGCCGGCCGACAGTCATCGGACGACCATTAGGAGGGAATTATGATCCGATTCTTCGCCAAGCACCCCACGGCGGCCAATTTGCTGATGATTCTTTTTGTGGTGCTCGGGGTGATTAGCCTTTCCTCACTACGCCGCGAAACATTCCCGGATTTTTCCAGAGACTTGGTTAAAATCAGCGTGGTCTATCCCGGTGCAACAGCTGCGGATATCGAAGATGCCATTTGCCGGCGTATCGAGGACGCCGTGGACGGAATCAGCTATGTCCGAGAAACCACCTCCGAGGCCAGGGAGGGATTAGGAACAGTCACCGCAGAAATGGAACCCGACGGCGACATCAACACCTTTCTGCAGGACATCAAATCCGAAGTGGACACCATCCGTGATTTTCCGGATCAGGCCGAGGATCCGGTGGTCGAGAAACTGAATCTGACCGACCGGGTGGTGGCCATCGCCGTATCCGGGCCCATGGCTGTTACGGACCTCAAACACTATGTCGAGGATCTAAAAGATCGCTTGAAACTCGATGCGGGCGTTTCTTTAGTGACGGTAAGCGGCTTTTCAGATCGCCAGATCCGCATCCAAATACCGGCCAGCATCCTCATGCAGTATGGGATCTCCATGGAAGATATCGCCATTGTGATCGCACGCCAGAGCGTCGATCTGCCCGCAGGCGCCATCGAGACCCGGGACCAGGATATCCTTATTCGGTTTACCGACGAACGCAAAAGTCCCCTCGAATTTCGCGATCTGGTTGTCGTTGCCGGGACCAGCGGTGCCGAAATTCGCCTGGGCGACATAGCCCAGATCCGCGATGTCTTCGAACGTGCCGAAGATAAATTTATTTTCAACGGCAGACGGGCCGGTCTGTTGGAAATCAGCAAGACCAAGTCGGAGGACACCCTCACGGTATACGAAGCAGTACAAAAGTTCGTCGAGCAGGAGCGTCGGATTGCGCCCGCTGGTGTCGAGCTAAGTTTGACCCAGGATATGTCCTCGGTCGTGGCCGATCGCCTGCGCATGCTGACCACCAACGGCCTGCAAGGACTGCTGCTGGTATTTTTCACCATGTGGCTCTTTTTCAACTTCCGGTTATCGTTCTGGGTGGCCATGGGATTGCCAGTGTCATTTCTGGGAGCCTTTTTCATTATGCCGCAAATTGGCTATTCACTGAACATGCTGACCATGGTCGGCCTGTTGATCGGATTGGGGCTGCTGATGGACGATGCCATCGTCATCGCCGAAAATGTGGCCACCCACTTGGCGCGCGGCAAGCCGGCACTGGAGGCGGTGATCAACGGCGTCAGCGAAGTAAAAAACGGTGTCCTGGCCTCATTCACTACCACCATCTGCGTGTTTGGGCCACTTGCCTTTCTCGAAGGCGATATGGGCAAAGTGCTCAGGGTCATGCCGGTGGTACTTATTCTGGTGTTGGCGGTCAGCTTAGTCGAGGCCTTCTGGATTCTGCCGAATCACCTGGCCCATTCACTGGCACACCATGACATCAGCCGCCGGAGCCGCTTTCGCCGATGGTTTGAAGACCGCATCGAAGGATTTCGGGAACGAATCGTGGGATCGGTAGTGGATATGGTCATCCGGTGGCGCTATCTGTTTGTCGGCTTGGTAATCGGAATCTTCATCCTTTCCGTCGGCATGCTGGCGGCGGGCATACTCAAATTCAAACCCTTCCCCGATGTGGACGGTGACTTGGTGCAAGCAAGGATCCTATTGCCCCAGGGCACGCCGCTGGCTAAAACCGAGACCCTGGTTGGTCGGCTGGTTGATGCCATCCACCAGGTAGACCGCGAATTCACTCCGGACCAGCCGGACGGCAATCAGCTGATTCAGAACGTATCGGTCCAGTACAATCTGAATGCCGAGGCATATGAAACCGGTGCCCACGTTGCCACGGTCTCGGCTGACCTGCTACCGGCCGAGATTCGTAACGCCCGCGTGGACGACATCCTCAACCGCTGGCGGGAAATTACTGGTCGGGTGCCGGATGTGATCGCCCTCAAGTTCGGTGAATCCGGCTTTGGTCCAGCCGGGCGCCCCATTGACATCAGGCTGCGCGGTCACGACCTGGACGAATTGAAAAGCGCTTCGCTGGCTCTCCAGAATTGGCTCAATCAGTTCAACGGAGTTTTCGATGTCTCCGACGACCTGAGACCAGGCAAGCCCGAAGTTCGATTGAGAATGCGGGAAGGCGCCAAAGCACTGGGGCTGGATGCCCAGACCGTGGCCTCCCAGCTGCGCAGCGCCTACTACGGGCACACTGCTAGTGAAATCCAAGTGGGCCGCGAATCCTATGAAATTGACGTCCGGCTGCGTGACGAAGATAAAAGCAGTTTGGCCAATCTAACCGATTTTCATGTCACCCTACCGGATGGCAAGCAGGCTCCCCTTGAATCCGTGGCCGTATTGAACCGCGATCGCGGCTATGCCCGCATCGCCGCCGTCGACGGCTTACGAACGGTGACCGTTCAGGGAGACCTGGACACCCGCATCACTAACACGCAGCAAATCATGATCCTGATGAAGCAGGAGTTTTTGCCTCAGCTCACCACTTCCCATCCGGGTGTGCGCGTCTCGCTAGAAGGTGAGGCCAAGGAGTCGGCGGCAACCGGTGCATCTCTGGCCCGCGGTTTTGTCATCGGGCTGGTGGGAATTTTTATCCTGCTCAGTTTTCAGTTTCGCAGCTACATTGAACCGGCAACGGTGATGGTGGCGATTCCGCTGGCCTTTATCGGAGTGATCGGAGGACACCTGCTAATGGGGTTGGACCTGACCATGCCAAGCATGATGGGTGCCGTCTCTCTGGCAGGCATTGTGGTCAACGATTCCATTTTATTGGTCGAGTTCCTCAAGATTCACCGGCGCAGGGGCTGGTCAACGGCCGAGGCGGCACGCCGCGCCAGCCGGGAACGCTTCCGGGCGGTGCTGATTACCTCGCTGACCACTGTTGCCGGACTACTACCCCTATTGGCAGAGAAGAGCCTCCAAGCCCAGGTTTTGATCCCTCTTGCCGCTAGCATCGTTTTCGGCCTGCTTGCATCTACCGTTCTTGTCCTACTGGTGGTTCCGGCGCTGTATACGATACTGGATGATTTTGGGCTGACGGTCAGGCTCTCCAGCGACAACGACCAAAGATCAGAGTCTGATGCCGATCGGGAACTAAGCGGAAAAATGCCGATTAGCTGAGGCGATGACGCCAGCCTACAAAGCTCCACACACAAGACATTGGATGATGAATGGGAATGGCAATACAGAAGAGGACTGCAAAGCCGCCTCTCAAAAACATAAATTGAAAAACTGATTTCTTTGAATTCGGCCAATTGCTGAGTGAGTGCATTATTAGGATCGGTTAAAACATTGAATAGGGGATTGACGGATTGGGCAAGATTAAATCGATGCCACAGGAAAAAAGAAGAAGTAATTATGCCAAGCCCTAAGCATGCGATAGACACAACCTATTCAAAAGAATATAAGACCTGCGATAGCTGCTATTAAAGCGAACATCTGAACAAAAGCGGCCAGCCCCAATTTATGGTGGTTGGCCTCTCATTCTTGGAAACTGTGATTAGGTCGATCTATGTGCAAAAAAATCAGGCTGGATCAAACTGCCCATACAGCTCCCACAAACATTGTATTGGTGCCATCTTCCAAAAACGACGTTCGACGCATCTCAACACACTTCCGGTGGGTGTCTATCAATACCTGCTGGGGCGCCTGACCGGCCTGGCGGGATTTAAATGTTCAAACGATTCAATTTTCCATTTTTTCTCTGTTCAATATGTCAGGCACGGAGGATAAAGATTATTTACCTGCGGAACCAAAACGGATGATCGTCGACCACCCGGCATCGCTTTTTGAACAGAGCATGCCATTCAATGGCCGACTGAGCGAAACGACCTGACCATTTGACGTTGAGCGTTTGATAGCCAGCATCATATGGTAAAGGCCATTTTTTCCTTTATGCGGTTCTCTCCGAAACGGCCTGATCCAGATCGAATCATCTCACCGGCCCTTCACCGGTCGCAAAAAGAGCAGCATTCCCCAGGCAATCAGGGCCATGGCGGTCACGATGCGAAAGGTTGGCTGGTAACTGCCGCTGAGGTCGAACAGATGCCCGGCAAGCAGAGGACCAACAGACCCGCCGGTGGTGCCGAAACAAACCACGATCCCGAAGAGGGCACCGTGGGACTGGATGCCGAACCACTCTGCCACCAGGGGCGAAATGGCGGTGAAGAAGCCCCCGTGAGCCATACCGTATACGACTGCAAACAGATACAACATCCACGGTTGGTGGGCAAACTGCAGCCAGCCGAGGCCGATCAGAAGCAGGACGAAGCAGCCCCCCATCACCGCTTTGCTGCCCGTGCGATCGATGATCAGACCGCTGACGAAGCGCCCCAGCATGCTCACCGCACCGATGATCGCGAGGACTCCGGCGGCCCGCATGGAGGGGAATCCCAGATCGCGGGCATGAGGGACGATGTGCAGCATGATGATCATCAGGCAGAAGACCAGGCAGAGATTGACCAGACAGATGGTCCACAATTGAACCGTCTTGATAGCACGAGACAACGGGAGGCTGGCGTCCGTTGAAGGCGTCGTGCTCCGGCTGTCGACAGATTCCCGTTGCCTGTGCGGACGCCATGCATCCGGGTCACGGCGCAGGAACTGGGCCATGCACACCAGAATCAGGGCGACGCTGGTACCGATCAGCACAAAACTCCACCGCCACCCGTAAAGAAGGATCAGCCCGCTGGCAGACAGGGGAATGAGGAATTGGCCGGCACCGGTGCCTACCTTAACGATGCCGGTCATAAAGCCCCGGCGGTGGGAAAACCAGCGGGCGATGGTGGTCAGCGCGATGACGTCGATGGAGCTGAGCCCCATGCCGAAAATGATGCCGTAAAAGAGGTAAAGCTCCCAGAGGGTGGTGAGGCGGGCCATCAGGACACAGCCCAGGCCCAACAGAATTGCCGTGACCGTCATGAGTTGACGCGGACCGAAGCGGTCGTTCAACCGGCCGACAATCACCCCAAAAAGGCCCATGATGAAAAAGGCCAGCGAAGAGGCACCGGAAATGGCCGCCCGGGACCAGCCGAATTCCTCCATCAATGGGTTGAAGAAGACGCCGAAGGCGATAAATGCTCCCACCCCGAGAGCCTGGATGGAAAAACAGATAGCCGCTATGAGATGGGCGTAGCCATATCGCCGCGGTACTCGAATCGGCATTGGCATCCTTTACGGTTAGGGGGCATCAGGGATCAACCTCGCTGTTGACTCTTTATATGTCCTGGGTCAATCGTTCAATCCGTTTTTTGATTTTCGCTTTGATGATGATCCCATTTCTGACGGTTTCAGGTTTGTCTGCCGGGGGGCCGGAGCTGGCTCGAGGAAAGAAAACAAGCAGCAGGCAAGATCAGAACAGAATCTGGAATGGTTCCCGTGCTTCTTGGTTTGCCTATTCTTTTACCAACAAAATCGGCAGCGTTGACAGGACCGGGTTTTAACCGGACCAAGCCATGCGGTTTCGCATGATCTCCATTCAGGTCCGTTCAAAGGAAAAAGGCTCACGATTTATCGGCAAAAATCACGATATTTGAAAAATTTGACTTATATTCGCTATTCCTCAGCGCCCTCTCCGTCAGCAAAGCGCCCGCAACTATAATTTTCAGCTTTATAACAGATAGTTAAAAAACCTTGCCGCGTTGGCACACCTTCTGCTCAACAGATTGGCAGAACCCCGTGCATTGAAACGCTATAGCGAGCGCATTCCCCGTCGCTTGCGACTGAGAGGGTTCGATGGCCTATCGCTTGAGGCCAAATGAGAGAGGAGCAGACGATGAAAATGACAGGATTCCAATTAGAAGCTGTTGCCGTCCTGGCAACCCTGACATGGCTGAGCATCTTTGTTCCAACCCTCGTTACCGAGTTCTTCCCGCTTGCCATCTGGGAAGAGATGGAAACCTGGGAACAAACCCAGTTGGCCACCCTCGATCGCGACATTGCACGGGATAAGGGAACAAGGCCGATGGGGGCTGGTGATGCCGACATGGTCGAGGCGTCATTCCCATTTGATGTATGGGAAGAATCGGATGATATTGGTGGTATCGATTGGAGCTCGATTAAGAATTGGAACGCTTTCCATTTAAATTATGGGACAGTGAGAGAAGACACGACGCGCCCTTGAAGGCGTTGCAGCAACCCGCGCCAGGCGCCGACTGAACAATCAATACGGGTGTATCGAGACCATGCTGCTTAAGCTTAACTTTGTACCTAAAAGAGGTAAGAACGGCAGGTTGACAGATCGAATAATAAAGCCTGAAAGGAGGGCGCCATGTATCCAAAAACGCTCTATGGATGGTACAATATGCTGGTTAGGGATCACCCCTACAATGAAAAAACAGCCCACATCCTCGATCACACATTCAAGCCTAGCTCCCGCTTGCTATCCACCCTGGCAAACCGAAACAGGAAATCCAAAGCGTCTGATTCTAAACGCGCAAAGCGATTCGCTCTCGAATAGAAACAAGATACGCCCCTACCCGCCTGTATCCGCGAAGCGTTCAAGGCCCCAGAACCCCGCAACCGATATGGAACGCTGAAAAGCCGTTGGTATGACAGGATGAACCTGCTCAGGCCATTGGGATATTCCAACCAAAGCCCGATCCAACCCGTCAGGTTGGATCGGGCCGCCGTTTTCGTTTAACGGACACGCTTCGACAATCCCCACGATTGCGTCAGGGGCCGCGCGCGTCAACCATCCCGATCAAGACTCAAAAATTAATGATATTACCTCAAAATTATCAAATATTGACATCGCTTCATCGATACCGTTAACATCAACATGGAATGGAAAGTAACGAGGACCTCAGAACCGGGTCTCCGAAGATCCCCATGCATGCGGTTTATCCACGGACGATGAATGATTTTGACCACAACTTCTACAAGATCCTCTTTGAGGATCTCGACCCCGACAAACTGAGGAAGCGGTTCCTGCAACTGCTTTTGAAATTGCAAAATGTCGAGCGTGGTTCAATATGGATCAGGCGGGAAGAGCACTATGTGTGCGTTGAATCCTTGGGGGGGCCGTCGGAGATCGACATCATCACCGGCGCCACCATCGATGTCAAAGAGAAGAGCATCGTCGGATGGGTCATGGAGCACGGCGAAATGACCGTCGCAGAGGCTGGAAGAGACCCCCGCCATTGTCAGGAATTTGAGAAAGACATGCAGTTGAAAAGCGCCCTGATCCTGGCCTTTCCATTGATATTGGGAAGTGGAGACGTGTATGGCGTCGTCCAGATTGTCGATACCAGTGCGGGCGGCAGTCGGTTGAACATCGATGGTCAATACCTGCAGCTTTTGAAAAGCATCGTCGATATGGGCGCCGTTGCCTTTAACAACGCACTGCAGCATACCAGTCAGGTGAACCGAACCCGGGAACTTGAACACACCCTCGACGAGATTCGAAACAAGGTCCGGATCATCGGTCAAAGCAGATCCTTTTTACAGGCCATGAAAAAGGTTCGCGATTACGCCCGGACAGACTTTCCGGTCTTGATTACCGGCGAGAGCGGGACCGGGAAAGATCTCGTGGCCCTGGCGCTGCACAATCTCAGCGCCCGCGCTGAAAAACCCTTTGTCGTCCAGAATTGCAGTGCCATCCCGGAAACGCTGCTGGAAAGCGAATTGTTCGGCTACAAAAAGGGTGCCTTTACCGGCGCCACGGAAAACAAGACCGGTCTTCTCATGGCAGCCAACGGCGGTACGGTATTCCTGGATGAAATCGGCGACATGTCGCTGCCGCTGCAGGCACGCATGCTGCGGGTCATCCAGAATAATGAAATCAAGCCCCTGGGGGAAACCAACACCCGCCGGATAGACGTGCGCGTGGTTTCAGCGACGAATAAAGACCTGGTTGAAGCGGTTAAAGAAAAGCGTTTCAGGGAAGACTTGTACTACCGCCTCAATGTCCTTCCACTGCATCTGCCGCCCTTGCGAAAGAGGAAAAATGACATCCCCCTTCTTCTGAATTATTTCATCAGAAGGGAATCCATCGAGTTGGGCACCCCCCGAAAACGAATTTCAGGCGACGCATTGGCCTTCCTGCAAAGTTACCGGTGGGAGGGCAATATCCGGGAGCTCGAAAATTTCGTCAAATACATCCTCAGCACCGTCGAAGGCAACATCGTCGGCGTCGACGACATCCCTGATCACTTGAAGCGCAACGAATCGGAAAAAGCGGCGGCAGCCGGAAACCTTCCTGCTCCTGGAACTTCAATGGTTCCGGAGCTTCCATTCGCCAGGCAGAATGTCGATACTCACTTTGATGGCGTAACATGGGCGGAACTCGATGAGGCGTATGTCACTCACCTTCTTAAAAAAAACAACTGGGTGGTAACGCGGGCGGCCAAGGACGCGGGCATAAAGCGATCCACCTTTGATTCAAGGATGAAAAAATTGGGTATCAAAAAATGATCGTCCCTGCCAAGGCCCGGAACCTGTTGGCTGGAATGGCTTCAAACCAGCGTGATCGACAAATCCGTCCCTGTTTATCTGCCCCCGCTAATTTCAGCACCGCTCCGGCTGCCTGCAACCCACCGCCGCTCGAAGACAGTCACCGCCTGATCCCCCACGCATCCGGTCATCGCTGTCTTATTCTTGCCGGCAGCACAAGGGAAGCCCCCGCCTGCCGCCTGTCCGATGGCGATCCGATGATTGCGCCCCGGGCAAATGTCCCTGGATAATCCCGCGAGATTGCCTGTGTTTCACGAAAAGCGTTTCATAAAAACACTGCACGATGGTATATGGATAGGTCGATGGAATCACCGAAACGGTTGACCGCTGAACGAAGGGACCCCAGATTGTGGATATCGGATTGATCCTGCTCAAAGTGCTGGCGCTGTTCATGGCCCTGACCTTTCACGAGTTCGCCCATGGCTGGGTGGCCAGGCGGCTGGGCGACCCTACCGCCGAGTCCCAGGGGCGCCTGACGTTGAATCCGAAGGATCACATCGACCCCTTCGGCACCGTTCTGCTGCCGGCCATGCTGATCCTGATGAAATCGCCCGTGGTCTTCGGTTGGGCCAAGCCGGTGCCTATCGATCCGCGCAACTTCAAGGACCCCAGGCGCGGCATGATGTGGTCGGCCCTGGCCGGCCCGATGATCAACCTCTTTCTGGCCGGCGTGCTGGCGGTGGTCTTCAAAGCCATGCTCATGGCCGGCATCCACATGCGCGGGCTATTGCTGTTTCTGATCATCGCCATCCAGCTCAATGTCTTTCTGGCGATCTTCAACCTGATCCCCATTCCGCCGCTGGACGGCGGCCGGGTGATGGTGGGACTCCTGCCGCCCAGGCAGGCCATGGCCTACAGCCGGATCGAGCCCTACGGGTTCATGATCGTCATCGCCCTGATGTACTTCAATATCCTCGATCGGTTCGTCTTCTATCCTATCCAGGTCATCCTGCGGTTTTTGGGAATCGGTTAAGGCACCGTTTCCTCAACTGCAATTGCTGGCTATTACATGTCCGCAGTTGATTATTCCGAATCCAAATAATGATGACCCGATCCTTTTGGGAGCGTTTACCGCGCATAATGTCTTAATAAAATAAGTAAGCTGCTCCGCAAGCAAATCAAAACGATCGGTGTCCATATAAAGCTAAAGTTAATCCAGCATCCACCGAAAAACCAAGTAGAATCGTGGAAGCCGACCATTCGATATGGATCTGGATGGTGCCGGTATAGTTGATTAACCGATACAGGAGCAATCGACAATGCGTAGAATTCTCTTTGTCGACGACGACCCGCTTACTTTAGAGATGCTGAGAAAGATGCTCAGCGACATGCAGAAGGAGTGGGACATCCATTTTTGTGACAATGGGCTGGATGCCTTGCGCCTGCTGGCGGAATCGCACTTTGACGTCATCGTCTCTGACATGCGCATGCCTGAGATGGACGGAACGGAACTGCTCACTCATACATGTGAAAAATATCCCGACATGGTTCGGATTGTTCTGTCCGCCTTTTCCGATCACAAAGCGATTATGCGCACCGTTCGCCTGGCTCACCAATATGTACCCAAACCATGCGATGCTGAAATCCTCAAAACCACCATTGAAAGGGTCTTTGCACTCAAAAGCCTGCTGAAGAACCCAAAGCTGAGACGTCTAATTTCCAGGATGGACGCCTTTCCGGGGCTGCCTGCCACCTATTCGCGGATCACGACATTGCTCCGCGATCCGGAAACATCTATCCAGGCCGTAGGAAAGGTGATCGCCGAAGATATTGGCATGACAGCTAAAATTCTACAACTGGTCAACTCGGCTTTTTGCGGCATCCCCAGGCGCATAACCGTTCCAGAAGAAGCTGTCGTCATCCTCGGACTGGACACCATCCGGGCACTGGTATTGACCATCGGTCTCTTTTCCGGTTTCGAAGAAAGCGGCATTCCTCTGCAGATGGTCGAGCATATCTATCGACACAGCCTTAAAACCGGCAGCCTGGCCAAGACCATCGCCATCCACGAAAAGATGAGCGGGGGTCAGGTGGAGGAAGCCTTCATGGCCGGTTTGCTGCACGATTTGGGCAAGCTGGTCATGGTTCAGAACATGCCCAAGGAATACGGGGAACTGCTCGATGCCACCTTGGATAAAAATATACCCATCAATGATGCGGAAATGAAAATTTTCGGCGCGACCCATGAACAGGTTGGCGCTTATCTGATTGGGCTCTGGGGGCTTCCCGATTCCATTGTGGATGCAGTGGCCTTTCACCATTGTCCCGGGCAATGTCCAACCATCGCATTCGACCCGTTGGGCGCCGTCCACGCCGCTGATGCCATGGCTCATGTGAATCCGCAGTTCGGCGGAGACGTACATGGCAACCGGCTGTCAATGGAATACCTGGAACGGCTGGGCCTCACCGATCACATTGATGATTGGATCGATCTGGCCTTGGAATCGGCAGGCTGAAGGTTCAATTCGAAAACCATGACAAAATCCATCGACTCCGGGAGACTGGTCGCTTACCTAAGAACCTGTTGAAAGCCTCTGCATCGCCTATGCCGAATGATCAAACCGCATAAATCGCCTTAACCGTTTTGAATTCTCCCCGCGGCAAGCCGCGGGGAATGTTCTGCCTGTAACGGCAGTGCTGCACAGCACCGTGAGGATAAAAATCGAGTTCCAGTTCGCTCCCAAACCCCGCCGCAAGCGGCGAGGAATGCGTTCGCTATAGCAGTTCGAAAAATGACAGGCAGGTTGGTACGCATGGTTCACGTCAGCAATATGCTCACCGTCACCCGGGTTCCTTCACCCAGGCGACTGACCAGATCGATGCTGCCACCGTGGGCATCCATGATCGCCTTGCACAGGCTCAGCCCCAGGCCGTAGCCGCCGGTCTTTCGTGAACGGGAAACGTCCGGCCGGTAAAAGGGTTCGAACAGGTGGGGCAGCGCCGCAGCGGGAATCCCCTCGCCCCGGTCTTCGACGACGATTTCAAGGTGATCCGGCGTAAGGGCCGTTGAAATCGAAACGGCCGGCCCGTCTTCGGGGGTGTGCTTCAAGGCATTGTCCAGAAGATTGCGCAAAACGATTCTGATCTTCTCCGGGTCGGCGCTGACCGGCCTGTCCACCAGCGGGCCCGGCTCGACACCCGGCAGCCGGTCCTTGAATTCCGTTATCAGCGACCGGATCAGGTCGCCCATGTCGACGCTTTCGAGATTCAGTGCGGCGGCGGTGTGCCTCAGGCGGGCCGATTCCAGCAGAGCGGTCACCATGGTTTCCATCTCCGCCACATCGCTGCGCAGGGACTCCCGGGCGTCCGCATCATCGAGAAATTCCAGCTGCACCTTCAGGCGGGTGATGGGCGAACGCAATTCATGGCTGACATCCAGCAGCAGCTGTTCCTTGTCGTGCAGCAGGCGGTTCAGCCGCTCGGCCATGCTGTTGAATGCCCGGGCCAGATCGCGCAGTTCACTGGGACCGGTTTCGGGAATGCGGTGGTCGAGCCGCCCGGCACCGACTTCATTCACACCGGCTTTGAGGGTGTGCAGGGGATTGAGGGTTTTTCGGATAGCCAAATAGGAGGCCCCGAGTATCAATCCCATGGCGGCTGCCATGGCGGCCAGAAACCATAGCGCCTGCTCGCCATGATGGGCGTTGCGGGTGGCGATAAAGGTCAGTTCACCGCCGGCGTGGGGCAGACGGACAAAGTGGTGGCCTTTGGAACTGCCCATCTGCACGCCGGACGGGTGATGGTGAATCCATGCCCGCTCAGGATTGAAAAACCGCGGCATTGGGCTGGTCTGCCAGGAATAGTCGGGATGATCGGGATGGTCGAAGCGGATCACGATGCCGGTTCGTCGGGCAATCTCCCGGGCCCGATCCTCATCCGGCGGGTCTCCCAGGTCTGCCACCAGGTATTCGGTGTAAAGAAGGAGATTGCGCTCCAGAGCATTCTCCGTATGATGGCGAATAACCATGAAACCGGCGATCACCGTGAAGGTAATGGCCAGGCCGGCTGCCAGGGTGGCCAGCAGCAGCCGGGTGAACACGGAATGAACCAGTCGCTCAAGCCGATGCAGTTTCATCGTCCGACTCCCGGGCCACGAAGGTATATCCGGTCCCCCACACCGTTTTGATAAACTGGGGGTGCCTGGGATCGTCACCCAGCTTCTGGCGCAACCGGCTCATGGTGATGTCCACCACACGGTTGAAGCACTCACTGTCTATCCCGCGAAGGGCCTGCATGATCTCATCCCTGTCCAGGACCTTGCCGGCATGCCGGACCAGCAGGTCCAGGGCGGCGAATTCGCTGGTGGTCAGATCCACCTCACGGCCGTTCAAAAAAACCATGCGGCGGTGGAAATCGACCGCCAACGGCCCGAAACATCGGCGGCGGTCCGTACCCGAACCCTGGGCCCGGCGCAGCACCGCCTGTATGCGGGCCACCAGCTCGCGGGGCTCGAAGGGTTTGGGCAGATAATCGTCGGCACCCAGCTCCAGACCCACCACCTTGTCCATCACATCCCCCCTGGCAGTGAGCATGATGATCGGCACGGCGCTGGACTCGCGGATGCGCTTGCAGACATCGAAACCGGACATGCCGGGCAGCATGACATCCAGGATGATCAGATCCGGCGTGACGGTCCGGACTTTTTTCAGACCCTCGTCGGCGTCCACGGCCGAATAGATGTCATAGCCGAAGTCCCTTAAAAACCGCTTGAGCAGCCGGTTGAGCTTTTCGTCGTCGTCGACGACAAGGATGGTCCGTGACATGGAAAGATTCCCGCAACAGGTGATCGTTTATATATTTCAGCGTTATATCGATTCATGGGCGCAGACCGGAGGATGCCTGGTACTGCTTGAAAGCACGATCGTATTCAGCATCCTGATAGAATCGGTGGCCCTCTCCCAGTTAACAGGTTCCGGGCGTAAAGGAAAGCGCCTGCCCGATTCGAGAATGGTCAGGCAGCCGCGGACGCAACCACGGGGGCCTCCTGAGCGCCTTTAACTTGATTAATTTCTCTTGGCGACCATCGTTAAGCCTGCCGCAATATCGGTGCGGAATTCCACGGGCAGCCAGTACGGGTTGGTTTTATTCCCGTGGATGTGGTCAATGCGTGCATCGTTCTCACGAGAATCATACCCATTGCCGTTACCACGTGCATTTAATTCCTCGGCGACATCAAAGGGGAAGGTGGTGTGGACAGTAGCGGCTTTGTCCCAGTTAATCCGCATCGGTTCACTATATGCCTCAATGTCCGCCCCACGCACAACAGCCTTGTTTTGCTGCCAGCCGGCCATCTCCTCCCAAAGGTCAAGCGGAAAAAAATCCGCGGCGCCGATTGGCAATGCGCAACCCAGATAGATCAAAGTTGCCAGAACGGCAACTATTTTTAATTTCCAGATTGTTGGTTTCATGTCGTCCCTTTCTCACCGTATGTCTCAGGCGATTGTCAATTCATTGCTAACCAACGGGCTGCGACCCGTCGGTGCGGGGAGCCGTCGCACCACCGGACCGCAGCCCCCTGCCCGGTTACCGGAAACCGAATCGACAACCCTCGGACGAATGGTTCTCAATGTGCGTCGCGATCTTTTCGCGCTGCTCCGGCGTCAGCGTGCCGTGGAAGGCGATCAGCCGTTCCGCTGCGAAATCGGCCATCTCTCTCACACGAGCCATCTTGTCGTCGATCAGCCCGTCGACCACATCCCTGCTGACGCTGTCCTGACGAATCAGGTCCGCTATCTCCTGGTGCCGGCCTGCATGGTCCGCATGCATGCTTTTGGCTTTCTCGGCGATCTCCCCCGCCATCTGCTCCAGGTCGGCTTTCTGGGTTTCCGACAGGTCCAGCCGGGATGCGATGCGGTTGACTGCCGCCGCCAGGTCGAACTCGTCGAATCCGCCGGGACGGTGCCCGTGCTTGCAGGCGGCCACACCGCCGATGAGAAAGAGCACGCAAATACCGGTCACAATCATCACGCTTTTCTTCTTCATAACTTCCTCCTTTGGGTTATCATCCGTTTTCATGACGCCAGCGGCATCGTCTGGGTCGAACATAAGCCAGGCCCGGTTAACGTGCTTTTCATATGCGTATCGGTTTGTAACAAATTGTCATGTCGAAGAGGCGGGGGAGATCGATTGATCGATTTTTTGGGGATAATGGTCTTTCTGAGGCTGGATGCAGGGGAAAACACCTAATCCGGTAATTGCATAACTGAAAACCGCACTGACGGAAACCACCAAGCCGGTTCCAAAAATCCGGAAAAATCAACTCGGGGCTTGATCATCAGGCGAAAGTGCCGTTATAAGGCTCTGGATCGACCATGACCGTAGATTGAGGTCCCCCTGTGAAACCCGTAGCCGGCGGTTCGCCAAGAGCTCTTTACCGCTTGAACACCTTTCCTGTAAAAGCCAATGAACGAACACGCCCATTCGGAAATAGCCAAAGATATCAGCTGCCGGATCACGCGCACGCTGCTGCTGTATGTCCGGGAGCAGAACAATGGCATGCTGGGCAACCTTCTGGACGGGTTGCCGCTGGATGAAGGCTACCTGACCGATGCCAACAATTGGGTCTCCCATGCATTCCTGCAGTCACTCTATGCGCGCATGGTCGACCTGTTGAAGGATGACAACGCCGTCTATAATATGACCCTGGCATCGGGACGCTTGGGATCCCTGGGGATTCTGGATCGTATCGTCAAGCTGCTTGGCAGCCCGAGACTGATCTATTCGCAGGCCCCGAAATACAATAAATTCCTAAAACTGAACGGCAGCGTGTTTATCCACGACATCGGCGATTCATGGGTCGTTTTGGAGGATCGATACCATGACGGCGCCCAGAAGACCCGCTTTGACTGTGATTACACCCGCGGCATCCTTGCGGGCATACCGACGGTGTTCGGCCTGCCCCCGGCCGCGGTCGAAGAACTCGAGTGCCAGGTGGCCCATGAACGCTACGGCCGGCGAATATGGCCGGACAGACCGATCCAGGGGTGCACCGGCTGCCACTACCGGGTAACCTGGGCGCCCCGGAAGACATCTTTCCTTAAACGGCTTTTTGCCGGATGGAACACCCATGGCCAGGCCGTTGAAGACCTGGTTCAGGCCAATGTGCTGATCCAGGCTAAATACGATGAAGTCAGGCGCCTGGCCACGGACCTTGAGCAGACCAACCGGCAACTCGTCGAATCCAAGCAGGCGCTGGAGTCTCAAAAATCTCAATTGATTGAATCGGAGCGAAAATACCGCATCCTGGCGGAGAACGTTTCCGACACCATCTGGACCATCGATCTGAAAACCCTGAAATTCGATTACATCAGCCCCTCGGTAGAAAAAAACCGGGGATTTACGGTGAAAGAGGCCTTGGCCCTTGGCATGGAACAGACCCTGTCGCCGATGTCGCTGGCCACGGTGTCGGCGATCCTTGAAGCGGAGCTGGCCAACGAGAACAAGCCGGGTGTTGACCCCCAGCGATCCAAAAGGATCGAGATCGAACATTCGTTGAAAGGCGGCGGGTACGCCTGGGCCGAGGCCACCGTTTCCTTTGTGCGCGATCGAAACGGTGCACCGACGGCCATTATGGGCGTCACCCGGGATATCTCCGAACGGAAAACGGCCGAAAAGATAATCGCCGAAAATGAAAAGAAGTATCGCAACCTGTTTGAAAACGGTTCGGATCTGATCTGCATTCATGATCTGGACGGCAACCTGTTGGAAACCAATATTCCATTTAAAATGGAATACGGCTGGCGGCGGGAAGACGTTGAAGGAAAAAACATCCGCGACCTGATACCCGATCCGCATAAATCCGAATTCGACGACTACATCGATCGCATCCTCGAAAATGGCGAGGATGATGGCTATCTGAAAGCCTTCACCCGATCGGGCGAAGCGGTTATCCTGGAGTATCGCAACCGGCTGATCCGTGACGGCCGTGGACAGCCCGTGGCGGTGCAGGCCGCCGCGAGGGATGTCACCGAGCGCGTTCGCTACGAGCGTGCACTGAGGGAGAGCGAAGAAAAATACAAGGAACTCGTCAAGCTTGCACCGTCAGGCATATTCGAGGTCGATCTGGAGACGCTCACCTTCATCAGCGTCAACGACGTGATCTGCGAATACACCGGCTACACCGAACGGGAAATGTTGCAGATGGATCCGTTGGCGCTCTTCAGCGAACCCAGCCGTGAAAAGGCCAAAAAACGCATCGAACAGGTATTTTCGACCCTGCAGGATCCCGCGCCCACGGATTATGTCGTTGTGGGGAAAAGCGGCCGGCAACTGCCCGTGCTCATGACTTCCAAATTCTTCTTCGACAAAGGTGTTCCGAAAAGACTCATGACGGTCGTCCATGATCTGTCGGACGTCCGCAAAGCGGAAGAGGAAAAGCGATCACTGGAAAAGAAACTGCAAAATGCCAGGAAGCTTGAATCATTGGGAACCCTGGCCGGCGGTGTGGCCCACGACCTGAACAACATCCTGAGCGGTATTGTCAGTTACCCGGATTTGCTCCTCATGGACCTGGAAGCTGACAGTCCCCTGCGCAAACCGATCCTGACCATAAAAAAATCCGGTGAAAAAGCGGCGGAAATCGTCCAGGATCTGTTAACCCTGGCGCGACGCAGCGTCGCCCACAAGCGGGTGCTGAGCCTGAACTCAGTCGTGAACGATTTCATCGCCTCGCCGGAATACCGGAGGATCGTCGGCAGCCGCAACGATCTCCTGATTGAAACAAATATGACCGATCACATTTTAAATGTAGTGGGGTCGGAGACGCATATATCAAAGGCGGTCATGAATCTGGTGGCCAATGCCGTCGATGCAATGCCTTCGGGCGGCAGGGTTACCATCGCCACGAGGGACTGCTATGTCGACAAACCCTACGCCGGCTTTGAAATTATCCCCGAAGGTGAATATGTGATCCTGGAAATATCGGACAAGGGAATTGGAATGCCCCAATCCGATCTGGAAAAAATTTTCGAGCCATTCTACACCAAAAAGGTGATGGGCCGCAGCGGCACCGGGTTGGGGATGTCGGTCGTTTGGGGTACGGTGAAAGACCATGAAGGCTTTATCGATATCACTACGGAAGAAGGGGTTGGCACGACATTTGTTCTCTATTTCCCCGCATCCCGGTCAGAGAAGGAGGCCGGCATATCCGTTTATATCGAAGACTATCTCGGCAATGGCGAGTCCATACTGATCATTGACGACTCGCCGGAGCAAAGAGTACTCGCCAAAAGCATGATGCAGCGCCTCGGGTATGACGTACACACGGCAGCCAGTGGAGAAGCGGCTGTAGCGCTGATTGAAGAACGGTCCTATGATGTCCTGATACTCGACATGATCATGCCGCCGGGCATGAACGGGCTGGAAACCTATCGAAAAATCCTCAATATCGTTCCCGGTCAAAAAGCGGTCATTGCCAGCGGATATGCCGAAACCGAGCGCGTTCATGAGGCGCAGCGCTTAGGTGCCGGCAGTTACATCAAAAAGCCCTACACGCTGGAAAAAATCGGGCTTGCGGTCAGATCTGAATTGGATCGGGTGAATCCCAAAAACAATTGACCGGTTCGATGATCACGCGAACGTGATTGTCCGATCGACGCCTGGTCGCACCTGGCTGATGCCGCCCCTGCAAGAAACAGTCACTTCCCACGGGAAATCGCGCAAAGCCGTCACCCGAAATCGGCTGAAAAATGAAACCGCCCAGCGGAAGACAGCTATTTTATACGTTTTAGCAACTCGAATCAATCTTTTATATGTACATTTTTACACAAGTCGTCGTTCCTTGGCCGCAAGGGCCACTGGTCGATGGACACGCAGCCTGCACATGGGCAACGTCCCCCCGTTCAACCCGCTTCATGTTTCCGAGACAACCAACGCCTGTCACGACTGCGACGCTGCCGCTATACGTTTTCTTCAAAAGCAACCCGGGTCTCCTGCACTGGTAATATCGAAACCGGCTGTCAAACCACGCCGGACCATGTTGCACGATTGATGGGTTTTGCGGTCGTCGGCATCGACCCGATGCGGCTGTATATACTTTTGTACTTTTTTTGTACTTGACTTTATCGTCAATATGGCCCTATCTAAAGTTAGCCGGGCAGCGCCACCACGCCGAATCGTTCATATTCCGTTGCTGTTCGCCCTTCTTACCATCATCGCCTGTGCCTCAAAAAAACTGAAAGGATCGACACCGCATGCCTGCCGCCAGCCATCTGAAAAGGGAAATCGGTCTGTTTTCGGCCATTGCCATCGTCGTGGCCAACATGGTGGGCACGGGCATCTTCACGACGTCCGGCTTCATTCTTCAGGAGGTCGGCAGTTCATCGGCATTGCTGTTAGGCTGGTTCGTGGGGGGGGCGTTCGCCCTGTGCGGCGCCTTGTGCTACGGTGAACTGGGCGCACGCTATCCCCAAGCAGGCGGCGAATACGTCTACCTGCGCGAGGCTTTCGGCAAACCCCTGGCCTTCCTCTCGGGCTGGATATCGCTCATCGTCGGCTTTTCGGCCCCCATCGCGGCCGCAGCCATCGCCTTTTCCATCTACCTGCTCAAAGCCGTTGGCGCATCCGCCGGCACCGAGCGTGTGGTCACCCTGTTCGGCGTGCCGATCGTCACGCTCTCACTGCCGGTGATGCTGGCCATTGCCGTGGTGGTGCTGTTATCGATTCTACACGTCCACAGCCTGCGTGTCGGCAGTCGGGTGCAAAACCTGCTGACCTTGTTTAAAATTGCCCTGGTTGTCGGGTTCATCGTTGCCGGCCTGTTGTCGTCACGCGGCTCTGCCGGGCATTTCTCGGGTAGCTTTTCTGCCGGCACCTTGCTGGACGGAAAGTTTGCCGTGGCACTGATTTTTATCAGCTTTGCCTATAGCGGATGGAATGCCGCCGCCTACCTGGGTGGTGAAATTATCCACCCGTCGCGCAACATCCCCCTGGCGATGCTGGTGGGCACCCTGATCGTTACCGCTCTCTACTTGCTGCTTAACTTGGTGTACGTCTACGCCCTGCCGGCCGCTGAGATGCAAGGCGTCATGGAAGTGGCCGCTGCCGCCGGCGCCCAACTCTTCGGTCCGGGTATCGGTCGCTGGCTAAACGGTGCGATCGCCTTGGGACTACTCTCCGTGCTCAGCGCCATGATCCTTGCCGGACCACGCGTCTACTACGCCATGTCCCGGGATGGGATCTTCTTTCGCCTTTTCGGTAAAGTCAGCGACGTGCGCCATACCCCTGCCCATGCCATCGGGTTACAGGCAGCCATCGCCATTGTCATGATTGTATCCGCGTCTTACGATAAACTGCTGATCTACATCGGCTTCACCTTGTCCCTGTTCGCCATGCTGACCGTCATCGGGTTGATGCGCGTTCGTCGCATCGCTCCGAACGAAACACCAGCATACCGAACGTGGGGGTATCCGCTCGTCCCCCTGATCTTCATCCTGGGCAACCTGTGGATCATCTACTTTTCCATAAAAAGCCGACCCGCACCGGTGGTGTGGGGTATCGCCACCATTGCTGCCGGCCTGGTCATGTATTTCTATTTTTACCGCAAGCGGTCCCGATCCCGTCTGAACCAGATGGACAATGCAGCGTTGGTGCAGACCCTGCTTTCAGACCGGGGTGAAGTCGGATTGCCCTCATCCAAACCAAAGGAGGACCTGTCATGAGTAGTTATAGTCGATGCTATTTCTCAGCTTGCCTGTTAATTACCGTCTGCCTGCTGGCGGTGCTGAGCGTTTCCCCAGCCATATCCGCACAGCTGGGAGACATCCCGGTAACGGAAGAATTTGCCGCCGGTATGCGGGCCGTTGCCGCCATGGATCCGGACGAAAAAATCCGCAACCCCGATTCCATGGCCAGTAAGTTTCTATCGCCTGCTTTCTGGTTCTGGACTGCGCTGGACGAAGATTACGATCAGTCCAAAAAATTTATCAAATTCTACCGGGTCAGCAGCTACTATTCATTTAATGCCTGCACCAAGCACATCGACGGCATCCTGCAGGAAGATGCAGGAAATGGCCTCCAACAGGTGGTCATTATCGGCGCCGGGCTTGACAGCCGCGCCTATCGCTTCCACAAGCAAATGCCGGACGTCCGATTTTTCGAGGTGGATCTGCCGGCAGCCGTAGCGCGAAAAAAAGAACTGGTTCAGGCCGCCGTGGGAAAACCGCCCGAGACCGTATCATACGTTGCCGTTGATTATCGCAACGGCGAAATAGGTGGGGCCTTGAAGCAGGTCGGATATGATCATAAACTGAAAACCTTATTCATCTGCGAAGGGGTCACCCGCTACATCGACGCCGCAGCCGTGGACAGAACCATGCAGTACATCGCCAAGAATGCTGCACCGGGAAGCGAGCTGGTGTTCGACTATATCTACGATGACATCGCCCGCGGCGATTTTTCGAAAATGCCATGGGCCCGGTTCCAAGCCGTACGCATGTCTGCCTATGGTCATCCTTGGAAGTTCGGCATCGCCCCGGATAAGGCCGACGAATTCGTCACCAATCGGGGGTTCCGAGTCATTTCGGATTTGGGTTCAGGTGAACTGGCCCAACGCTACCTGTTGCGCAGCGACGGCAGCATCGACGGCAAGCCGACGCCGTACTTTCGCATCATGCATGCTGTGGTAAAAAAATAAAGTTCGCAGACAGAAGTCATCAAACGCTTCGGTCAAAAAACCTCTAAAGGAGGAACGCCATATGCATCCCAAACTGCATCAAAATGATTCTAAACGAATCCGCTTCGGACTCATGGCATTGATTCTTTGCCTGGTCTTGATCACACCGGCCGCCTGGGCCGTCGAGTCGGGCATGCTTTCCATTACCGCCGAAGGTGTGACCGCTGCCCGCGCCATCTTTGCCCAGCACCCAGATCCCAAGGTGCGCAATGACGATTATCTGGCCATGAAATTGGTCGCACCCGAATACTGGCATTACTCCCTGATGAAACCGGATTACAAAACCGGCGTGCTGGTCACCAAAACATTTCGTTTTGACACTAACTACTACGTTAACGCCCGTACCAAGCACATGGACGCCCTTCTCAAACAGGCCGCTGATGACGGTGCGACCCAGGTGGTCAACCTGGGCGTCGGCTATGACAGCCGCGCCTATCGCTTCCGGGATGCGATGCCCAGGGCCCGGTTTTTCGAAATCGACCTGCCGGCCATGATCCAAGAGAAAAAGCGCCGCCTCAAACTGGCCCTGGGCAAGGTGCCGGACGACGTGGTTTACGTGCCCATCGATTTCAACACCCAGAACATCCCTGACGAATTGAATAAAGCCGGGTACGACCCAGGCAAAAAAACATTTTTTATCTGGGAAGGGGTCACCTATTACATTTCCGGGGAGGCCGTGGACAGCACCCTGCGGTTCATCGCCACTCAGTCGGCACCGGGCAGTTCGGTGGTCTTCGACTATATGCCATTGGGGGTCATTAAGGGCGATTTCGAAACTTATCCGGACGCCCGCCGCCTATCCTTCTGGGTGGCCTACCGGGGAGAACCGTTTATCTTCGGCATCCCCGAGGGGCAAAGCGCCGCCTATGTGAGTACACGTGGATTGAAGGTGCTGTCGGATCTTAAACCCAAAGATCTTGAAGAGCGATACCTCACCCGCAGCGACGGCACTCTCGACGGCCCATGCACCAGTGCGTTTCGCATCATGCATGCGGCCGTGCCCTAATCGCCGCTCACAACCAGAGATCGAAAGGCTGCGGACATGAAGAACCGTTGCGCGGGTATCTGCCTCCTAATCCTGGTCACCGGGGCCCTCATGGAATTCGGGGTTGCCTCGGCCGAAGGCCCGGCGGTCATCGGCCGCGATGGCGTCTTCGTGGCCTGCGCCAACGGCGTGGTGGTGGACACGCGGACCGGGTTCGAGTGGATTGCCGGGCCGGACGTGGATACGAGCTACTTCCAGGCGGTGGAATGGGTGCGCGGGTTGACCGTGGCCGGCGGCGGATGGCGCATGCCTACGGCTGCGGAACTGTGCACCCTGTACCGATCCCCCGGAAACCTGTCCAGCATCACCCCCTTGTTGAAAACCAGGGGAATCCATGTGTGGCCGCACCAAAACAATGAGGATTTATCGCTGTACCTCTTTCGCTACATGGATCCCTACGGCACGCGGGGGTTTGCCGTAAGATCCAACGACGGCAATCGATCATGCCGCATACCGAGTCCGGGTGATACGCCGTAAGCAGCAGTGTCGCTGCTGCCTGCGACATCAGGTTCGATTGATGCAGCGACAGCCACATCCCACCTGCCGGCCCCTTCAACGAAAACATGCCGCCCTCCCCCAATTCACCTGGAGGCATGTTTGTCTGCGGCCAACCTGATCATTGGCATCTCGATTGGCAGCAATTCAACCCGATCCTTTCCCCGGGCCCTGTCGACTATCACCTGACTGAAGAACAAAATCCATGTGCGGACATGACAGGCAGCTGGGAAACCACGCATGGTTGCCAGTTGGCGTGGTTCATTTGGTTAATGGTCGATGAGATGTGATACGGGATTTTATCCGCACGATGGAATCAACCGCTACCCGTTTCACATCCAACCGGATAGGAGGATTAAGTGAGAAAGCGTTCGATTTCCCGGAGTATCGCCTTTGTCATGTTCGTGCTCACTTTTTTTCTCACATCTGGCCTGCACAACCGACAACCGGACCTCCCGGCGCAGGAACGGAAAACAATGATAGATTCCTCCGGGTAAACCTGGGGTACTAACGGTCACGACTCCTGCGGAGCCGACCTCACCTCTGCTATCGCAGAGACGAGGTGACGCTCATTCATCCACGGGTAAACCCGGGGTATTCTGTCTTCGACCGCATAAAATCGGCCTGACCGTCCGTCGTGAACTGGACCGCAAATGATGGTGCGGCTGCGATAAACTGCCACCGGCAATGTCTATGCCCCGCCGATGGCAGGGATCGCTTCTGCCGTTGGGGCCTTTTTGTTGCCACTTGCCCATCAGGCTGACAATCCTGATTCTTGCGGGGGATAGCATTTTCCCTGCTTCATCGACGTATCCTACTGCGCACCATCAACCATCCATCCACCGAAACCAGGGTGAGGGCTTTCGTTGCTTGGCCCCCCGCTGATTCTGGCAACCTTAACCCATACATCTGAGCAAACCGCCTGAGGGCCTTATCGATACGTCGAAAACATGGGTAGTCTGGCCATGGATCAACCAAGCCGCAGCGTCATGCGGTCAGGGTTCACCGTTTCCTGAAAACGGTTGTTTCTCTTGATAGATTCAGTTATAAATAATTTTTGTACAATTTCCATCGCTAATTTAAAATGCGGCACATTTGACATTCAACCATCCCTCAGAGGGCAACACCATGAAACGGACCATCTCCCTGTCGAACATGTCTGATCCGGCTCCAGCGAAGCGAATCTTGTTCGGGTTTGCCGTGAGCGCTGCCATTGCAATGCTCATCGGCGGCTGCGGAAAGAAGGAGGAGCCGGCTCCCAAAGCAGTCGTCCGCCCGGTCAAGGTCGTCACTGTGGCCGGCGGCACGGATACCGGCCCCATCTCCCTGCCCGGCCAAACCCGGGCCAGCCAGCGGGTGGACCTATCGTTCAAGGTGTCCGGTCCGCTGGTGGAGCTGCCCACTGAGGAAGGCCAGGAGGTCAAACAGGGCCAGCTCCTCGCCCGCATCCTGCCCCGTGACTTCAAAATCAACCTGGACCAGGCCAAGGCCCGGGCCATCGAGGCCGAGCGCCAGTACGAACGGTACAAGGAACTGTATGTGCGCAAGCAAGTCTCCAAGGCGGAGTTCGACCGCTACAAGGCCTCGCGGGATGTGGCCGCCGCCCAGCTGGAAGATGCCGAAAACGCCCTGAAAGACACCTACCTTACGGCCCCCTTCGACGGGGTCGTGGCCAAGCGCTATGTGGAGAACCACCAGGATGTCCAGGCCAAGCAGCCGATCGTCTTTTTGCAGGACCTCTCCGCAATCGAAATCCTGGTGGATGTTCCCGAGACGCTGATGGTCCAGATCCGAGAAGGACGCGAGCCTGATGCCGTGGCCAAGTTCGCCGTGGCCCCGGATCGGACCTTTCCCTTGACACTTAAGGAATTCTCGACCCAGGCCGACCCCCAGACCCAGACCTACCAGGTGGTCATGGTCATGCCGCGGCCCGACGGCATCAACATCCTGCCGGGCATGACGGCAACGGTGGAGGGCAGCCGGGAACTCGCTTCCGGGGATGGCAAGCGCATCGTCATCCCCGCCGTCGCCGTCACGCAGGATTCGGCGAAGCAGCCTTTTGTCTGGGTGCTCGATGAAGGGAACATGACGGTGAAAAAGACCATGGTCCAGGTGGGGGAGATCACCGGGTCCGACGGCATTGTCATTCTGGGCGGTCTCAGCGGTGGGGAGAAAGTGGTGACATCCGGTGTCACCCAACTGCAGGAGGGCATGACGGTCAGCATCTGGAAAGAATAAGTGGTGGTTCCGCTAAACTTCTGGAGTTTTGGGTTTATTCGTTCATCAATAGCTAAGGATTGCCGGTAATGAATATCGCCGAATTCTCTATACGTAAAAATGTCATCACCTGGACGCTGACGGTGGTTATGCTGTTTCTGGGCTACCTGGCCTACCAGAACCTGTCCCGCCTGGAAGATCCGGAATTTGTGATCAAGGATGCCGTGGTTGTCACCCCCTATCCGGGCGCCTCACCCGACGAGGTCGAAAAGGAGGTCACCGAAAAGGTCGAAAAAGCGGTTCAGGAGTTGGGGCAGCTGCGTCGTGTGGAGTCCTACTCCTCGCGGGGACTGTCCACCGTCAGGGTGACCATGCGGGACAGTTTCGACAAGACCACCCTGCCCCAGGTGTGGGACGAAATGCGCCGCAAGATCAACGATGTCCAGGGGCAGCTGCCGCCGGGCGCCGGCCCCTCCCTGGTCAACGACGACTTCGGCGATGTCTACGGCGTCTATTTCGCCCTCACCGGCGAAGGCTATTCCTATGCGGAACTGAAAAAGGTCGCCGAACTGCTCAAGCGTGAACTGCTCACCGTCACCGACGTCAAGAAGGTCGTCTTTTTCGGCGAGCAGACCGAGGCCATCTACGTAGAGATCGCCAAGGAGAAGATGGCCGCCCTGGGCATCACGCGCAAGGAGATCTTCGATGCCCTGAGCGCCAAGAACCTTCCCGCCGACGCCGGCAAGATCAAGATCGGCAGTGAGTATGTCCCCATCTTTCCCACTGGCATCTTCACCTCGGAAAAGGATTTCGGAGAGCTGTTCATCGCCAGCCGGGGGGGCAAGCTGATCTACCTGAAGGATGTGGCCGAGATCCGGCGCGACTACGTGGATCCACCGCGAAGCATCCTGCGCTACAACGGCAAACCGGCCATCGGTGTCGCCATCTCCACTGTGCAGGGCGGCAACGCTGTGACCATGGGCAATGCGGTCAAACAGCGCATCGGCGAACTGATGCCCCGCATACCGGTGGGCATGGAGCTGGGAATTATTTCCATGCAGTCCGATGCCGTCACTCAGGCAGTCAATGGATTTCTGGTCAACCTGGCCGAGGCCGTGCTGATCGTGATTGTCGTACTGCTTTTCTTCATGGGGCTGCGCAGCGGCCTGATCATCGGGTTCATCCTGGTGCTCACCATCGCCGCCACCTTCGTGTTGATGGACTATTACGCCATCGCCCTGGAGCGCATCTCTTTGGGCGCCCTGATCATCGCCCTGGGCATGCTGGTGGACAACGCCATCGTAGTGGTGGACGGGATGAAAGTGCGCATGGAACAGGGCATGGACGGCTTGCAGGCGGCTAAATCGGTCGTCGGCCAGAATGCCGTGCCCCTGCTGGGGGCCACGGCCGTGGCGGTCCTGGCCTTTGCCTCCATCGGCAGCATGCAGAACAGCACCGGCGAATACTGCCGCTCGCTCTACTCCGTCATCCTGATCTCCCTGTCATTGAGCTGGCTGACGGCCGTGACCACCACTCCGCTGATGACCAAGCAGTTTGTCCTGGGCAAAAAAACCAAAAAGGCTGACGGCCAGGCGGATAAAGATCCCTACAGCGGCAAGTTCTACCAGGTGTATCGCGGCCTGCTGATCAAAGCTATCCGCTTCCGCTGGATCACCATCGCCATGGTGGTGGGCCTGTTCGTCCTGTCCATCGTCGGCTTCGGCTACATCGACAACATGTTCTTTCCGCCTTCCACCCGTCCCCAGCTCAACGTCGAGTGCCAGTTCCGCGAAGGCACCCACATCCGCGATACCGAAAAAGGCGTGGCCCGCATGGAGGAATACCTGCGTTCCCTGGAGGGGGTCACCGACATCGCCTCGGCCATCGGCTCCGGCCATTCCCGGTTTTTGCTGACCTATGACGTCCCCGTGGATGCCGGTGCGCACTATTGCAGCATCCTCGTTTCCGTCACCGACTACGAGGTAATCGATCGCATTTACCAGAGCATGCAAAGCGACCTGGAACAGCTGATGCCGGACGTGACGGTCAATGTGAAGAAATTCGCCCTGGGCCCCGCAGCCGGCGGCAAGATCCAGCTGCGCATCAACGGCCCGGATACGGATGTGCTGCGCGCTTTGGCGGACAAGGCCATGGCCGTCATGGGGGCCGACCCGGAAGTCAAGGCCCTGCGCAGCGAATGGGGAGCACCGGTCAAGGTGGTGCAGCCGGTCATCGCCGAGGACCGCGCCCGGCGCCAGGGCATCGACCGGCCCATGGTGGCCCAGGCCATTCAGTCCAACTTTGCAGGCACGACCACCGGGGTCTACCGTGAAGGCATCGAACTGATTCCCATCATCGCCCGGGCGCCGGCGGCTGAACGCGCCACCATGGGAAACATGCGCGACATCCAGATCTTCAGCCCCACGGCGGGCCGCAATATCCCTTTGGCCCAGGTGGTCGACGGCTTTGCCACCGAGTCGGAAAACGCCCGCATCTCCAGGCGCCAGCGCCGCAGCATGATCAAAATGCACTGCGACGCTCGCACGGAACTGCCGTCCAAGGTGTTCGAGCGGCTCAAACCCAAGGTCGAACAGGCCCTGGGCGTCGATACGGCAGCCTATCTCGGCAGCGAGGTCAGCCCGCAGGACTATACCGCCGGCACGATCAAGGTGAAGTACGACGACATCATCCCCTTGAAGGGCATGCCGGGCTACTTCATGGCCTGGTCAGGAGAAGCCGAAGACAGCTCCGACGCCCAGCAGAAACTGGCCGACTACATCCCCATCTTCTTCGGGCTGATGGTGCTGGTGGTGATCTTTTTGTTCAACGCCTTCAAACAGCCGCTGATCATCTGGCTGACCGTACCCCTGTCCCTGATCGGCGTCACCGCCGGCCTGCTGCTGCTGCGCCAGCCCTTCGGGTTCATGGCGCTTTTGGGCCTGATGAGCCTGTCGGGCATGCTGATCAAAAACGCCATCGTGCTCATCGACCAGATCGACCTGGAGATCCGCGAGGGCAAGGCGCCGTTTCAGGCGGTGGTGGATTCAGGCGTCAGCAGGATGCTGCCGGTCATGCTGGCCGCCCTGACCACCATGATGGGCATGATCCCGCTGTTCCAGGATCCCTTTTTCATCTCCATGGCGGTGACCATCGTCTTCGGCCTGGGCTTTGCCAGCGTGCTGACCCTGCTTTTCGTGCCGACCTTGTATGCCACGCTATTTAAAATCAAATCCGATCCATGAAGACCTGCACAGGAGCCCCTTATGAAACGCCGTCTGGCTTTTTTTCTCGGAATGATCGCCCTGACCCTGATCGTCGCCACCCTGGTCCAGGCCAAAACCGTTCGCATCGGCATCGTCTACGACGGCGATGCACAGGGGTACCCGGCGGCCAGAAACCTGTTTGTCGATGAGATCCTGAGTATGACCCGTGGCGCCCACACGGTCGTCTTCCCTGCCAAGGACCAGATCAGCGGCGGCTATAATGTAACGCAGATCAACCAGGCCCTGGACCGGCTGATGGCTGCCAAAGATGTGGATATGCTGTTGACCCTGGGTCAGGTTGCCACCCATGAAGTCTGCCAGCGCCGCCGTTTCAGCAAGCCGGTGTTCGCCGCCTATGTGGTGGATGCCAAGCTGCAGGGGATTCCATCCAAAAAAGGGACCAGCGGCATCCGCAACCTGAACTATATCAACACGCTGACCGACCATGACCGGGCGCTTCAGCTGTTCCGCAGAATCACGCCCTTTTACCGGGTCACCATCCTGGCGGATGAATTTCTGATGGCCTCCATTCCCCAGATCAATACCATGGCCCGCCGCCTGGCCAATGAGTTCAGCATCAAGGTGACCGTGGCCCGGGTGGCCGACTCGGCCGCCGACGCCCTGGCCCAGATTCCAGCGGACACCGATGCGGTGTTCCTGTCGATGTTGACGCGCCTTTCCGGAACGGAATTCCAAAAACTGGCCGACGGCCTCATCGCCCGAAAACTGCCCAGCTTTTCCTTCCAGGGACGGGTCGATGTGAAAAAAGGGATTCTGGCCGGCACCATTCCCGAAGACAGCCTGCTGCACCTGGCCCGCAGCGTGGCCATCAACGTTCAGGAAGTGTTGGACGGCGCCGACGCCGGCGAGCTGTCGACCACCTTTGCCGTGGGTGAAAAACTGGCCATCAACATGGCCACCGCCCGGGCCATCCACATCTATCCCGGCTGGGATCTGCTCACCGAGGCCGACCTGCTGGATGACGGGGCCACCGAGGTCGACCGCCGGCTGAACATCACCACCGCCATGCAGGAAGCGCTGGCCGCCAACCTGGACCTGGCCGCCGCCAACCGGTCGGTGGAAGCCGGCATGGCCCGCGTGCAGGAGGCGCGCTCGCCGCTGTTGCCCCAAGTGGGTGTCAGAACACAGGCATCAGTTATCGATGACGACCGGGCCCGGGCTTCATTCGGCATTCAACCCGAGCGGTTGTGGACCGGCTCGCTGCAGGCCACCCAGCTGATCTATTCGGACAAGGCCTGGGCCGGATTTACCATTGAGAAGTATTTGCAGGCATCCCGGGAACAGGGCCGCGATGCCGTTCGACTGGATATCCTTCAGGCTGCCGCCAGTGCCTACCTCAACGTGCTGCGCGCCAAAAGCATCGAGCGGATCCAGAAAGAGAACCTCAAGCTGACCCGTGAAAACCTCGAGCGAGCCCGTATCCGCGTGGAAATCGGCGCCGGCGGACCCGAAGAGGTCTACCGCTGGGAGAGCCAGATCGCCAACAGCCGCCGCAATGTGCTGACCGCACAGTCCATCACCCTGGATGCCATCAGCGCCATGAACAACATCCTCAACCGCCCGTTGAGGGAGATGTTTGCCCCGGAAGAAGCTGATTATAAGGAACCCATGGGCATCCTGCCTGACCGCCGGCTGATGGCCTACATGGACAATCCCATGGAACTCGGCATCCTGCGGGATTATCTGGTGACGGAAGGACTGGATGCATCGCCGGAATTGCAGCAGTTCGAGGCGGCCATTGCCGCCCAGGAACGCGGCATCACTCTGGCTAAAAGGGAGTTCTGGGTGCCCACCGTCTCCCTTTTCGGCGATGTCACCGAGACCTTTTCCCGAGGCGGAGAAGGATCCGAATCACCCTTAACGGGTGCGCTCAACCTGCCTGAAAAGGATGACACCGACTGGACCGCCGGGGTCCAGGCCAGCCTGCCCCTGTATGTTGGCGGCGGCAGAAGCGCCACCCTCAAGCGGTCGCGTGAGGAGCTGGCCAAACTGCGCTATGACCGGGACAACACCGCCAACCGCATCGAGGTGCGCATCCTCAACGCGGTTCACCTGATCCGCGCCTCCTATCCCGGCATCCGGCTCTCCACCGATGCCGCCGACGCCGCCCGGCGCAACCTCGGCCTGGTGACCGATGCCTACGTGCGCGGCATCAAATCGATTATCGATCTGATCGACGCCCAGAACCAGGCCTTGGTGGCCGACCAGCAGTCCGCAAACGCCGTCTACGATTTTCTCATCGACATCATGGCCGTGCAGCGCAGCACGGGCAGTTTCTTCCTCTTCGCCCCGGAAGAAGAACGGGATGCCTGGTTGGAAAGACTGAATCGCTATGCCATGGATGCGCAGCAGCGGGCCAGGCAGGGATGACGCCCGCGCTGCCTTTGCGAGCGGATTGTAAATAAAGCAAAAACCGCTTTATCGTCGGATGCAATGAGAACGGTAGCCTGCCGCCTCGCCATGCGGACGGTCGAATGTGCGGTCGACGTCCCCTCGCCCCTTTGGGGAGAGGGACAGGGTGAGGGGAGTTCATTTCATAGAAGAAATGCAACGCGATAGAAGGCGAAAGACCAAGAACGAAATGTATTCAGTCGGTCTGCTTTCATCTTGGCATCCTTATGCCTGCTTCAGGCAGGATCAGCCAGGCCGGCTTTTCTCAGACCCTCAAGGATGGAATCGGTCAGGCCATCGACCTTCACATAGCGGCTGATCAATTGGCGCCCCCGGGTGGAGAAGTCCGGCACCAGCTTGATCAGTTCGCCGAGCGCAGACCTCGCTTTTTTCACCTTTCCCATTTGGCCAAGCGCGGCCGCCCGCATCATGGAATCGATGTATAAGTCTGGAAAGTTGAATTTGATGGCTTCAGCAAAGGCCTTTTCATATAAACCGCGACGATACGCGTTCATGTAGGTCGCCATGTGAAACCAGGACGGGTAGTACGGATTGAGTTTCATCCCTTTGCGCAGAAGGGTGAGGCCGCGCTCCCACTCCCCATAAAGCATCAGGTGCCAGCCGGCGACACCGACGATGTAGGGTGAATTGGGGTTGAGCGTGATGGTCAGGTCCACATGCCTGAGAAACATCTCCTTGTTTCCCTGGTGAAAATAAACCAGGGTGAGCGCATCCGACGCGAACTGATTCCCCGGCGCTATGGCCGCGCCCCGCTGGGCGAAGGTCAAGGCTTTTTCCAACGGGGCCTCGATCTCGCAGAACCCCAATGCGTAGTTGTCCGCATGCAGGTGGCCGAGCATGGACCAGGCCAGGCCATAATCCGGCTCGATCTCGACCGCCCGTTGCAGCGCATCAAAAGCCGCTTCGAATGCCTCGGGCGTCAATTCGGTTTCGTAACGATAGAAACGCAGGACCGCATCGTAGGCTTCCAAATCGGCAGGTGCCTTCTTGCGGGATTCCATGGAAAGCCTTCTGGTGATCAACCCGAAATGGTCGGCCACTGCTCCGACAACACGTTGCCCGATGGCCTCCTGAATGGCAATCAAGCCGGCCGGCGTCAGCTCGCGCTTGTAGTTCTCCCCCCAAATTTGCATCCCGGAGTCAGCATCGATCAAGCCGATCGTGATCTTGACCGTCCGCTCATCTTTACGGACACTGCCTGACAACAGGAAGCGCACGCCCAATTCCCTGCCGACCGTCATCGAATCGACCTCCCTGCCCTTGAAGCGCATGGTCGACTGGGAGGCGATGACGTTAAAGTCCTGGTAACGGGCGAGTTCGGCGGTGATCTCCTCCGTCAGGCCGTCGACGAAGTAATCCTGCGCCGGGTCAGCGGTTAGATTGACCAACGGCATCAAGGCGATGGACGGTCTCTTCGGCAGGCGTTTCGCTTTTTTGTCCGATGTGCGTGAATAGGTTCGGTGCTTCGGTGTGCTGACTGTCCGGAAGGTGGGTACGTAAGTGCCTTTGGGGATTTCTATGCGAACGGGGTCCTTGTTGCCTGCCGTCAGGTAATATTGGTCGAGGGCGCGTCGCAGTCGGCCGGCCTCCACGCGGACGATCGGATCGACCTGAGGGTCAAACGTCTCAGAACGCCCATACACCGCCACGGCAATGGTGTAGCCTTTGATCTGCGAAGCGCGATCATCCAGTGTCTCGGCAACCACGAAGCTAAGGAACTGCCGCTGTTTCGCTGACCCCCTGAAATCGGGATGCTGCAGAATACGCTCCAACTGAGTCCGGACGGCTGACGGTGATGGTAAGCTGTCGACAATCATCGGCTGATCCATTCAGGGTTTTCAGGTTGGAATCCACAGCTACCCGTACGTAACCGTAACGTACCTTTTCAAGAACACCTAATTAAGGCTATCTTTATACCACTTTCTTTGCTCGAAATCCAGCTTCCGGCGGCACAACGACCATCGGCCCGGGCAATTCTATAAGCAGCATACCCGGGGCCACAGGCACCGTCGTCTTTTCTCCGGCAGACAGAGTCCTTTTACTCAACCATCCATCCAGAGAGGCACGAGCGTATCCGTACCTGAGGGGCATAAAACCAGTCTACCACCGTTGCAGTCTGGAAACAGACCGGCAATCCTTCGGCAGCGCAGCCAACCAAAAAAGGGAAGCGCCGTGAATGGCAAGACCCTTCACGTTTTGAAACGATTTTCGTGTCAAAAAGACACCCTCGTAAGCCTCATGATCGAGGATGCGGATTTCTATCAGTTGTGCCAGGACTATGAGGATTGTGTCAACGCATTGCAGTACTGGTGCGCATCCAAGGAACCGCTGTCGATGGCCAGGTTCGACGAGTATCGCGCCCTTGTCAGTGAGCTTGAGGAAGAGATTCTTCAGGCCATGGAACCATTGAAACCGCAGCGCTGACGGTTGCGGGAGGAAAAACTTAACCAGTTAGGAGGAACCATGCGATTCAAAGCAAGCCTCATTTTCTGCCTGGCGCTGTTCGTTGGGGCATCAACTGCCTGGGCCGAGGAAAAAGGCGGCGACGACCTGCGCTCGGCAGTGCAAAATCCGATCAGTTCACTGATCAGCCTGCCGTTTAAATTCAACTTCGATTATGGCGCCCCCAACGGCGAGGCCTCCTTTTTGAGCATCCAGCCCGTGGTCCCGGTGACCGTGGGCGACTGGAACCTGGTCAACCGCGCCATCATCCCGCTGATCGACACCCCCGGTCCCGTTGCCGGCACGCCCAACCTTCCCAATCCCGTCCCCGGTGACGGTGCCACCGGGCTGGGGGATATCAACTATTCGCTCTATTTTTCGCCGGTCAAATACGACAAAGCCATCTGGGGCATCGGCCCCTCCATTAGCCTGCCTACAGCCACCGACAGTCAATTGGGGAGCAAAAAATGGAGCACCGGACCCACGGGGGTGGTGCTCTTTCAACCGGGTTGGGGGACCATTGGAGGACTGGTCCGGCAGCTCTGGTCCGTCGCCGGCGATTCGGACCGCGCCAGCGTCAATCAGACCCTGATCGAACCCTTTTTGAACTTCAATCTTCCCAAGGGCTGGTATCTGCTCACGGACATGGTTATCACCGCCAACTGGCAGGCCGATTCGGGCAACCGCTGGACCGTGCCTTTAGGCGGCGGGTTTGGCAAGCTCTTCAAGATCGGCAACCAGGCCATGAACGTGCGCACGGAGGCCTACTACAACATCGAAAAACCGGATTCGGCGCCGGACTGGCAATGGGGTTTTACGGTTCAGTTCCTGTTTCCCAAATGAATTATCTGCGCAAAGTTATCAAACGCGGCGACGACGCTTGGGTGCTGATGCAGACGCTGAAGGACCTTACGGAATTTTCTAGAGCAATGTTAGAAATCAATGGCTCAAATTTTCCTCTTAACGATAACATCAACACACGAAGGAGTAGAAAATGAGAAACAAAAAATCCATTATGACGATCGCTTTGTTGCTGGCCATGTGCCTGGCCGTTCCCGCGGCAATTGCCGCCGACAAACCCAACATCGTCGTCATCTGGGGCGACGACATCGGTGAATCCAACATCAGTGCTTACAGCTTCGGGTTGATGGGCTACCGGACGCCCAACATTGATCGTCTTGCCAATGAAGGCGCCCTATTCACTGACTGGTATGGACAACAGAGTTGCACCGCCGGTCGCGCCTGCTTCATCACGGGTCAGAGCGGCTTCCGCACCGGCTTGTTGAAGGTTGGCCTTCCGGGCGCTCCAGAAGGCATGTCCGAGAAAGACCCCACCATTGCCGGTCTCCTCAAGAACCATGGATACGTCTCGGCCCAGTATGGCAAGAACCACTTGGGCGACCGTGACGAGCATCTGCCGACCAATCACGGATTCGACGAATTCCTCGGCA
>NZ_JBUOIV010000049.1:0-38183 GCF_055467485.1 Desulfosarcina sp.
CATCAGAAATTTAGCAAAAATGTTGTAAATCCAAGCCTATTTGGTGCCTATGTCATGATTTTCATAGCTCAAAATCGCATTACAGACGTAAGGTTCTTTTATCATTGGCGCTTGGTTGATTTGAAATTGCATAGCTAATAACATATTCGTCAGATATGTTAGATGAACCCAATCCATTTATTTTTAGCAAAGTCTCTAACAAATACGAACCAGGATTAATGCAACAAAAAAAATATTTTCACGATCTAAAGCAGGCAAGAAATGAATTGCTTAGAACATTGGCGCTGAAGGGATATTATTTTATGCCTGAAACCACTGAGTTTGAGCCTTATTTTCCAGAGATTGATGAAATCATACAAAAGATGGATCTGTAAGTTTTAACATGCGGTTTCACAAACGACCGCTCGTACCTCGCGAACTGTGAACCGCGGCGTTGGCAACGTACCAATCATTAGTGATAGAGACGTTTTACAAATTGGATGGCATCGTCCATAGCTTGGCAGACATTTCTATCGTTCATCATTAATACGGGGCGACCAGTATCCCGAAAGGGCATATTTCAGCCATGAAACCCAAACAACCTGGACACAAAAGCAGGCAACGGGATCTGTTCCGTCCTGAACTCACGAAAATCATCGATCACGGGCATGGGCTGGTCAAATTGGCCAAGGCCGTCGACTGGAATCGCATGGAAGCCGCGTTCACTGAACGCTATTGCCCCGGCAACGGCCGGCCGGCTATCGGCATCCGGTTGATGGTCTCCCTGCAATACCTGAAGTCCATCTACAGCCTCAGTGACAAGGATGTCGTCTGTGGATGGGTGGAAAACCCCTACTGGCAGTACTTGAGCGGGATGCAGTACTTCGAGCACGATCCGCCGATCAACCCGTCCAGCATGTCCCGATGGCGCAAACGAATCGGTGAAGCCGGGGCAGAGGCGCTGATCAGGGAAACCATTGCGGCCGGGCTGGCGATCCAAACCGTCAAACCCCATCCGTTTAAACGGGTCACCGTGGACAGGATCGTCCGCGAAAACGCTCCACAGGGATGCTCAACGGCCATCGTCAGGCTTTGGCATGGACGAACCCATCCATCTCAAGCCGATGCGTACGCTGAATTTCTGAAAGCGCGCGCCGCACCCGATTATGAATCCATAGACGGCTTAAGGAAGCTCTATTTCCTCCGGCGAATCGACGAAGACGCGGCCCACTTCCTGTTGGTTACCGTGTGGGATTCGATGGATGCAGTTGAAACATTTGCCGGAAAGCATCCCGAAAAAGCCAAGTATTACCCGGAAGACGATTCTTTTTTGCTCGAGAAAGAATCTTCTTCCGCCCTGTACGACCTGTTTTTTGAAAAGCAATGCACGGATACCGCGGCAGTTTAAACTGGCGGACGGGACCTGAAAAGGTTCAACGATTATAATCGGACCGGAATATTTTCTTGTTTTTTAAATACCTGCAGGGAAACCGGCTTGCGCTGACCGGCAGCGTCGGACAACCGGTTAAAGGACAGACATGTCACGCAGCCAATTCACCGAAAACACCTTAAAGACATTTTTTTTCGCATTTATTGTGGTGTTTGTAGTCGCCTATATCCCCTATAAGATTGTCACCGCTGAAAACCATACCGTCATTGCGGGTTTGGCCGGATTCCGCTTGAGCGGATATATCTTTATCGGTTTGGGGGTTATTGGATATTTGGTCTGTTTTCGAAATTTCATCATTGACGCCAAGGGGTCGCCCATGCCCGGGGATACGCAACATCTCATCGTCAAGGGGCTGTACCGGTATGTGAGAAACCCGATTTACATTTCAGCCTGTCTCATCTTTCTCGGAGAAGCGCTATTATTTCAATCACTGGAGATGTTTTACTACTTTTTCGGAGGGATTGTCGTTTTCCATCTGTTGGTCGTCTTTGTCGAGGAACCGTTCCTGCGGCATAAATTCGGGGGCACCTATGAACAATACTGCAAATCGGTGCGTCGATGGACTCCTCGATTCAAACCGCCCGGGTAGGTCGGGTGACTTTCTTCTGTCATTGTATGCCCGAATGCTGTATTTTCGGGTTTGCAGGCCGGTTGACCGCAGCCGTGCCCGCCATTGCGGGATCATTCGTCGGCGCACCCCATTCGAGCCTCGATGTGAGAGTATGGGTCAGCCGGTGCCAATCGAGGTGCGCACGATCGCTCGCCTTGCGAAGATCAACCGTCCACTGCCAATCACCCATCGAAAGATGCATGTTGTGAACAGCACCGGACGTCGCGTGGCCATCCTGATCCTGGGCCTTGCCGCTTTTGGCTTGCCCGCCGCGGTCCACGCCCAAACAAAAGATACCCCGCGGTCCCCTCACCCGCAGGCTCAGCGGCTGGCGAACTGGCTGGTGTCCCACCGCGGTGCCGAATCGGGACTCCCGGTGAGTCACGTCGGGGATGGGCGATTCAAGGACTGGTGTTTCACCTACGACGCAGCGGTTGCCGCCCTGGCGTTCATTGCACTGGATCGACCCGGGGAGGCGGAGCGAATCATCGATTTTTATATCACCTCGAAAAACGCCCGCCGGCTAGGCGGTGTCATCGAGGCGGTGCGCGTTGTCCCTCCCTACGACGGGAAGGACTGGTCGGTGCGCACAGGGGCCAACATCTGGCTCGGATTGGCGTCCTACCATCTCTTCCTATCGACGACGGCCGACAAATATTTAACCTTTGCCGCATGGATTGGTGACTTTGCGTTGGGCCTGCAAGACAGCGACGGCGCCAGCCCGACCCATGGCGGAATCAAACTGGGTCCGCCGGGAGACGCGGCCTTCCACGGGGATCAGCATTTTGGTTATGACGCCCAGTTGCCCGGTTTTGAACAGATCTTCGCGACAGAGGCGACCATCGATGCCTTCGCCCTGTTCAACCTGCTTCAGGGCCAACCCGGCATGGGGCGTTTTAAAAGCGGGCGGGATCGCTGCCTGCGCTGGTTGAAAAAAGTGGCATGGAATCGCGGGCAACACCGCTTCAACCGCGGATTTCATCACGAACCCGATCTTGCCGTGGCCAGCGATGTTCACGCCTGGGGCATCTCCGCATTGGGAGTGGCCCGGCTCGATGCAATTGAACCGGGAGCCGCCGAACAGATGGTTCAATTTGTCGAGGCAAATTGCCTATCGACGGTTGTCTACCGCTCACCGGATGGAAGGGAGGCAACCGTCACCGGATTCGATTTTGTGGACCATGAGGCGCTCAGGCAGCTGAAGCGCCCCCCGCTGGTTTCACCGGAATGGACTTTCCAGATGGCCAACGCCTACCTGCGGTTATCGGATGATTTCGAAGCGGCGGGCGACAAAGAAAAAGCGTCTCTTTATGCTCACAAGCAAAGGCATCTGCTCGATCAGGTGATGGCCATGGCCTCGACCCTGGACAACGCTGCGGGGCTTCCCTACGCAAGCCTCGGCGGGGTTCCCGTCGGTCATGAAAACGACACGCCCGTTCAAGGCAGCTTCAGCACGATCGGCGTCGCCTATGGCATCCTGGCCTTGACCGGTTATGATCCGCTCCGTCCTCCCGGTGAACGGTGAGGCCGCCGTGAACCGTCATCGACCGGCAAGTTGCATTTGATTTCATGGCGCCGGGTGTCCGATTGAAAAAACCGGTCAGGCAAGCACCGTGGATCATGGTGAACGCCCCCGCGACCCGGCATGGGGGCCATCAATGGATGGAAACCCGTCAGGATCATACCATGTCATTCGATCAACTTGGCCTTCGGGCCGAACTGCTTGAAGCCGTCAAGGCCAATGGGTACAGCGCGCCCACCCTGATTCAGAACCGGGCCATTCCCGTGATTCTCGACGGACGGGACATCCTTGCCCGCGCCCAGACCGGAACGGGAAAAACAGATGCCTTCGCCCTTCCGCTGGTGGAAATCCTGAGCCGCGGGAACGGCAACGGGCGACACCCACGCGCCCTTGTCCTGACCCCCACGCGGGAACTGGCGCTTCAGGTGGGCGAGCGCATCAAGGCTTATGCAAGGCGGGTTTCCCTGCGGTGCACGGTGGTTCACGGCGGGGTTCGCATCCATCCGCAGATCGAACGGCTGCGGCGCGGCATCGATATTCTGGTGGCCACGCCGGGCCGCCTGCTGGATCTGGCCGGCCAGCGGCATTTGAATCTTTTCCGGATTGCGTTTCTGGTTTTTGACGAGGCGGACAGGATGCTGGATCTGGGATTCAGCCAGGAGATCTCCGAAATCCTCGACCTGGTACCGACGAAACGCCGGACCATGCTGTTTTCCGCCACCTACACCCAACCGATCCGGGATCTTGCCGAACGCATGCTGCAGTCGCCCGAATATATCGAGGTGACACCCCACCATATGGCGGCCGAAGCGGTAATCCAGAAGGTTCACCTGGTGAACCGATCCAATAAACGCGCGCTTCTCATCCACCTGATCACCAGCGAAGACTGGAGCCGGACACTGGTCTTCACCCGCACCCGTCACGGAGCCGACACGCTCACGGAGAAACTCGCCGCCCACGGGATCGGGGCGGCTGCAATGCATGGCAACAAGAGCCAGTCTTTCCGGACACGATCCCTGAAAGCCTTCAGGAACGGCGAGATCCATATCCTCGTGGCAACGGATGTGGCCGCAAGGGGCCTGGACATCAGCGATCTGCCCTATGTGGTCAACTACGATATGCCGGGCGCCCCCGAGGAGTATGTTCACCGCATCGGCCGCACGGGCCGGGCAGGTGAAAGCGGCCTTGCCGTTTCGCTGGTCAGCCCCGAAGAAAGGCCTTGTCTTCAGGCCATTGAAAAACTGCTCAAACAGAAAATCCCGGTGGAAACGGTTGACGGCTATACCGAGGACAGCGACGTTCCGGACTATGTTCTCTTTCGTCCCGACAGCGTGTCCAGCGAAAAAAATGCGGACGAAGACATAAAAGCGCTCATCGCCAGAAGAACGGCTTCCAAAAAGCAATCGAAAACCCGCAACGCAAAAAAGACAGGTTCCGGCAAAAACCCGGGACAGGGGTCGACATCCCGGTCCGGCAGGAGAGCCGGCAAGGCCGGAAAAAAGCCGCCCCGATCAGCACCGCGCCGCCCTCAACCTTCAAGACCCGGCAAACGCAAGGGCGGAAGATAAGGGAATGAAAACCGTTTCTCAGTTCGCTCGCCAGCCCCGCTGCAAACCACGGGGAATGCGCGCGTTAGCGCGGTTCAACCGATAACAAAGGACTTGTACAATGATATCAAGAATCTGGCATGGGTGGACAACCATGGAAAATGCCGACACCTATGAAAACTTGCTGAGGACTGACATTTTTCCGGCCATCGCAGCCAAAAACGTTTCCGGTTACCGCGGTATTCAGCTCTTGAGGAGACCGACCGGCAACGAGGTCGAGTTCATCACCATCATGAAGTTTGATTCCCTGGAAGCCGTGAAGCAATTCGCCGGCGAGGACTATGAAAAATCCTATGTGCCTGACAAGGCCAGAAAAGTGCTCTCACGTCATGACGAGCGGTCCCAGCACTACGAAATAAAAGAGAACCTCATATACTGACCCCCCATTCATAGGCTACCAAAGGAGATATCATGAGTTCATCGGTCAGCAGGCCGCATGCCGCGGATTCCAAGCGGGCACTTGAACATTTTCAAAGCTTGCTCGAGTTTGAAACCGATTGCTGGGACGTGCACCATGCAATAACTAACAATCGCAAGGATTTCGTCCTCCTCGATGTCCGCGGCGAGGAGCTTTACAACGCCGGCCACATCGAAGGCGCGATCAACCTGCCGCACCCGCGCATTAACGAGAACAGCCTTAAGGATTTCCCACCGGAGACCCTGTTCGTGGTATATTGCGCGGGGCCGCACTGCAATGGCACGGAAAAAGCGGCGATTCGCCTGGCCAGGCTTGGAAGACCGGTTAAAAAAATGATCGGCGGCGTAACCGGCTGGCTCGATGAAGGGTTCAGCCTTGTCTGAACGGCGACGCGCAAGGATCGTTGCAGAGGACGCCCGTATGCATCACGTCTACCGCCGCATTGGAAAAGGAGAGACTCGCCACCGTGAATAAAGAGAATATCGAAGCCATCATCCGCAAGGCCGGCGTATGCCGTCTGGGCATGCTCGACGGGGACACGCCCTACATCGTTCCCCTTTGCTTTGGCTACCGGGACGACACCCTTTATTTCCACGGGTCGAAGAAGAGCAGGAAGGTTGAACTGATCCAAAGGCACCCCAAGGTCTGTTTCGAGTTCGACATCCTGGCCGAACCCATATCGGCCCCGGATCCCTGCGACTGGGACATGCGCTACCAGAGCGTGGTCGGGTTCGGCCAGGCGTCCGTGGTGGAGACGACCGAGGAAAAGCGGCAGGCGTTGGAGATCATCGCCGCCCAGTATGCCGAGGGACCCCATTCGTTTAGCGAGCCGATGCTGAAGGCGACGATGGTGATCAAGGTGGCCGTCGAAACCATGACCGGCCGGCAGTCCGGCTTCGATCAGAAATAGCAAATCCGCTTACCTGTTCACCCGTTGCCCGGTTTCGCGGAAGGTGACAGCCGCTGTCGTCCTGGCGCATCCGTCCGTCCCACCGCGCGATCGCTGACCGTTTTTCGGATCGATGCGCCCCATCGGTGGCTTTCTTCATTTATTTCCCCGAGGCCGCATGCCGGAAGGTCAGGCTCCCCGCGCCTTGACTTTCCGCTGCATTTCGGGTTTATTTCCCTCCGTTCCCCCAATTTCTCATAATGATTTAACATAAATGATTCTAAACGATACACCGCTCTCCGGGAAAGCAATCGTGCAAAACCGGGTTGAAGCAGATGAGGATTCGACATACTCATGAGAAATTTGCTCATTATTATGCTGGCTGCGTGCGGACTGGCAATGGTGTCCGGGTGCGGCCCTTCTGCGGAGAACGAGGTTCCTCAGGCCAAACCGCGCTCCGTTCGCGTAGAAAAAGTAGTCAGCCGGGACCTGCCGGTAATCGTTCGATCGGTGGGCCGGCTGGTGCCCAACCGGGAGGTCGTTGTTTCCACCCAGGTGACCGGCATCCTGATGCAGATCAATGCGGATGTGGGCACCCAGGTGAATGCCGGTGAAGCGCTGGTCGAACTCGACCCCACCGACTACACGCTGGCACTGAACGAGGCCCAGGCCAACCTTCGCTCCGCCCAGGCCCGACGGGTTGTGGCTGAAAACAACTATGCACGCGCCAAACGCCTGTTGCCCGACAACGTCATTACGCTGGAATTGTTCGATCAGGCCGAGGCTGAATACCGGTCATCCCAGGCGCTGATCGCGCAGCTCGAAGCGGTAGTGGATATCGCCCGGCACCGGCTCGGCAAAACGGTCATCGGGGCGCCTTTTGACGGGTATGTGTCCCAGCGGTGGGTCGAGCTCGGTCAGAACGTGGCCGTCGGCGACCCGGTGATGAGTATTGCGGACATGGAAACCATGCGGGTGAGAATCCACATCAATGAGCACGATTATGTGCATCTGGATGAAGCGGACCCGGTCAAGGTGATGGTGGAGGCGTTTTCAGACCTTTCGTTTGGCGGCCGTGTGGACAAAATCGGGATCAAGGCGGATGGCCGCACCAACACCTTCGAAGTTGAAATTCTGCTGGACAATCCGCAATTCACCCTCAAGGCCGGGCTGACCGCCAGAGTCACCATTCAAACCGATGTGATCCGCGACGCAATCATGATCGGCCAGGGAAACGTGCTTTTCAGGGAGGATCGAAAAGAGGTGTTCGTCATCGGGCAGGACAACAGAGCCGTTGCCAGGGAAGTGGCGTTGGGGCGGGAGGAAGGGTCAACCGTCAGAATCCTTCACGGCCTGATGCCCGGAGACCGCCTGGTTGTGTCCGGTGCCCA
Organism: Desulfosarcina sp.; assembly: GCF_055467485.1. Taxonomy (NCBI): domain Bacteria; kingdom Pseudomonadati; phylum Thermodesulfobacteriota; class Desulfobacteria; order Desulfobacterales; family Desulfosarcinaceae; genus Desulfosarcina; species Desulfosarcina sp. Next base: position 7,867 of record NZ_JBUOIV010000049.1, read on the forward strand.
ATACCTCACGCCGGGGGATGAAGTGGTTGTCAAACCCTGAGGTCCCGTCGGACGCCCGATTGTTCATTTCGCTTCTATCTATTTTACACAACCATCGGGTTTGGCGTCACCGCTGGAACCCCAGCCGTAGGATATAGCCTTTGAATTTCTTCCATTTTATATTGAGGCGACCGCTGATTACCGGCTTGCTGGTCATCGCGCTGCCCATCGTGGCCGGCATGTTCGCCTACCGCTCTTTACCCAAAGAGGGTGAACCCGAGATCTCGGCGCCGGTGGCGATCATCGTCACGGTGTTTGCCGGGGCATCGCCGAGCGAGATCGAGAGCCTGGTGACCGCGCCGCTGGAGGAGGAGCTCAGCGACCTGAAGGATGTCAAGGAGATGCGCTCCAATTCAGCCGAGGGTGTATCCGTTATCGTGATCGATTTTGAGGCCGAAGCGGATCTCGAGCGCTCCCTGCAGAAGGTGCGCGAGAAAGTCACCGATGCCCGCAAAGAGCTGCCGGACGAGGCTGAAGACCCGGAGGTGAACGAGGTCAGCTTTTCGGACATCCCCATCATGATCGCTTCGGTGGTGGGCGATATCGATCCGGTCAGGCTCAGGAAACTGACCGAAAAGGTGGCCGACGAACTCGAAACCATGCCTGAAATCCTGGCTGCGGAGGTGGCCGGCGGGTTGCAGCGGGAGATCCAGATCTACCTGGACCCGGAAAGGCTGGATCAGTTCGGCCTGACCATTCCGGATGTCTACCATGCCGTGCGGCAATCGGACGTCAACATCCCCGGCGGCCAGGTCAACGTTCAGGGGCGCCGGCTGCTGCTTCGGACGCTGACCGAAATCAAGCACGTGGCCGATTACGCTCGGGTCCCCTTGATCCGCCGGGATGACCGGGTGGTTTTTTTGGGGGATGTGGGTACGGTGGTGGACGGGCATTCCGAAGACATCAGCTATTCCCGGGTCAACGGCCTGGCGTCCGCATCCATCGCCATCAAGAAACGCAACGGCGCCAACATTCTGGAGACGACCGTCAAGGTCCGCGAAAAACTCAAGGCACTGGAAGCCGCTTTTCCCGCAGGCGTGCATACCACCATCACGGCGGAAAAGGCCAAGTTCATCAAGCAGGGCTTCGATCAGATGAACAATTCGGCGGTGGTCGGCCTGATCATTGTCATTGTCGTACTCTATTTTGCCATGGGGTTGCGCAATTCGGTCATCACTTCCCTTTCCATCCCGCTGTCCCTGCTGCTGACCTTCATCTTCCTGAAAGTCTTCGGTCTGTCCAATAACGACATGGTGCGCTTCTCGCTGGTGCTCTGCATCGGTATGATCGTGGACAACGCCATTATCGTGGTCGAGAACGTCTACCATCACTACCAGCTGGGCAAAGACAGGATCAGCGCGGTCGTCGACGGTACGGCCGAAATCGCCATGCCCGTGATTTCGGCCACCTTGACCACCATGGCGGCCTTTCTTCCCATGCTGCTGATGACCGGGGTCACCGGCGAATACATGGGTTATCTTCCAAAAACGGTGACCATCGCCCTGGCCGCTTCCCTGGTAGTGGCCCTGGTGGCCAATCCGCTGATTCTCAGCAGGTTGATGAAGCGTACGACCCGACAGGGACTCATCGTCAAGCCGGAGGAGGACCTCAAACGCCTTAAAAGACTATACGTGCGCTGGGTTTCATGGGCCCTGAATCACCGCTTCCAGGTGGTCTGCCTGATCGTGGTCAGCCTGATGGCCGCTGTCGGGCTGATGGCGTTGAAGCTGGTCAAGGTCGAAATGTTTCCGGATGCGGATTTCGACTACATCTACATCACCGTGACGACCCCGCGGGGGACGGAAATCGATGTCACCGACGGCATTGCCAGAGAGGTCGAAAAAATCGTTGCGGACCACATTCCCGAAGCGGTTCAGGTGGTCTCGACGATCGGCCAAAGAGGCCAGAGCGCCTATGAATTCTCCTTCGGAACCACGACCATTTCACACTTTGCGGAGGTCACCGTGGAGTTGAAGGACGGCAAGGAGTACGCCCGCGCCTCCCATCGGGACATCCAGGAGCGCATCCGCCCTCTACTGCAGGAGATCCCTGGCGCCGATATCCGCTTCCGGGCCATCCAATGGGGCCCGCCCACGGCTGCGCCGGTGCTGATCAAGATCGTGGGACCGGAAATCGCCGTATTGCGATCGCTGACGGCCCAGGCCCGGCAGGTGATGGAAGGCGTCGACGGCATTGTGGACGTCCAGGATGATTTTTCGGATGCGGCCCCTGAACTGCGCGTGACCGTGGATCGCGCCAAGGCGGCGGCCATGGGGATACCCTTGGAATCCGTGGCCGTCACCCTCAGGGGAGCCACGGCGGGCCTGGACATCCGCGAGTTTCGCGATGAGCAGGATGTGTCCAAGAAATACGACCTCAAGGTGCGTTTCTCACCTGAGTCCAGAACCAGTCCGCGGATGCTGGACACCATCAAGGTGCGCTCCGACACCGGCGAACTGGTGCCCCTGGCGACCATCGCCCAATACAGCCAGGGCAAGGGCTTGAACAGCATCCGCCATTCCGATCGGCGTCGAATCGTCAGGATATCCGCCAACAACCGGGGGCGGTCCGCAGTGGATATCACCCAGGAACTCATCGGCAAACTCAACCGTCTGGAGTTGCCGGCCGGGTACAAATTCGATTTTTCAGGTGAATATGAGGAGACCGCCGAATCCTTTGAAAGTCTGGGCCTGGCTTACATGATTGCCGCCATCCTGATTCTGACCTTGCTGGTCTCCCAGTTCAACTCGCTGGCCCAGCCTTTTGCCATTCTCATGGCCCTGCCCTTGTCCATCGTCGGCGCCATGGCCGGTCTGTACGTGACCGGAAACAATTTTTCGATCATGAGCTTTATCGGGCTGGTGGGTCTGAGCGGCATCGTGGTCAACGACTCCATCGTTCTGGTGGACTGCATCAACCGCATGCGCCAGACCGGCCTGAGCATGTTCGAGGCCATCGTCAGCGGCGGCCAGCAGCGCCTCCGGCCGATCATCTCCACCACCGTTTCAACCATCGGCGGCATCGTGACCCTGACCATTACCGATGAGCTGTGGGAAGGCCTCGGGGTGGTCATCATATTCGGCATCAGTTTTGCCACGGTCCTGACGCTGATCGTGGTGCCGGTGATGTACTCCCTTTTCGAGGGGCTGCGCTACTACATCATCTCAGCCTTCCGCGGAACGCGCTGGCCCCAAACGCCGCAGGGTGCCAGCTACTTCTTTTCCCGGCGGCGGTATGCACGCACGGCAGCTGTCTGTGTGCTCGCTGTCCAGCTGCTGGTTCTGGCCGTGGCATGGGTGAAGATCATGCCGGGATTCATGGAAAGCGTGGCCCAGACCACCTTTCAGGCACCCACTGCATTGAAACTGGCCATCGAAATTGCCGTCTACGGCATCGAGATCGCCCTCAAGGCAGCGGGCAGCCTGGCATTGCTTCTCATCCCCACCTGGGCGGGCCTGATCTTTTTAATGGCCAAGCGAAGCCGGGAAGAATATTACGTGGACATCACACCCGAGGGCGTGTCTGTAGGCAGCCCGGTGGATCGCTTCTTTGTAAAAAAAGAGGAGATCACCGGCATCAAGCTCTCCCCTTTCTTTCCAATGATGGCCTCGATCCGCATCGCCAGCGGAGGGCGCAAGATCGTCATCCGCAAACTGATCCCATCCGCCGGCGTTCCGCAAAAGAAACCACTCGTGGCCTGGCTGTGCACCAAGGCACCCTCGCGAACCGAAATCCGTGAGGGCATGCTCAGCCTGAAGCAATCGCTGGACGCACTGATCGCAGGGAAATGATGGTCTGGGCTGCAACGGCGAACGCACGTCCCGCCCCTTGCCGGAGCGAAGCGGAGATGCCGGTCATCCTGTCGGCGGGTACGGCGCGGGCCAATGGGGAATCGATGTCCATCCTGACGGTGCCGGGCGGCACCGCCGTCGCCGCAAGAACACTCCCCGCGGCTTTCGCCGCGGGGAGTGTTCAATGGCCAGGCCATCAATGGGACTTGGCGCGCGTCCACGCTTCATCCATGATCCGGTTTTCCTTGCCCAGATCCTTGGTGAAGTAAAGCTTTTTCATGATCGCGGGTGTCGGGTAGATTCCCGGGTTTTTCAGGTCTTCGGGCGTGATGAACGCTTCGGCCGCCGCGTTGGGGGTCGCAAACTGGTTATAGTTGGAAAGTTCGGCGCCGACTTCGGGCTCCAGAATCCAGTTGATCCACTTGTGCGCGGCGTCCGGGTTGGGCGCTTTGCTGGGGATGCACATGGAGTCATACCAGATTTCGCTGCCCTCGTTGGGGATGATGAAACCCAGCTTGTCGGGTTCTTCGGTCACCGACTGAATGGCGTCGCCGTTGTAGACGATGGCAGCCACTGCCGTACCGGCGACCACGTCGTTCTTGCCACCCACACCCGGCTTGAATCCCATGCAGTTCTTGGTCCGTTTGGTGGCCACCAGCAAGTCGGCGGCCGCCTTGAGATCCGCAGGGTTGGTGCTGTTGAAGTCCTTGCCCTGGTAGACCAGGGCGATGCCCATCATCTCGCGCACGGAGTCGATCAGCCAGAACGCGCCTGGCTGTTTGGCGGCATCGAACAACACTGACCAGGACTGGGCCGCAGCGTCGCTGACCTTTTCCTTGCGGTACATCAACCCCACCGTGCCCCACTGGTAAGCAACGGAGTATTTGTTGCCCGGGTCATAGCTGGCTTCCCGGAAAAGGGGCTTGAGATTCTTCAGGTTGGGAATCTTGGCATGGTCCAGCGGCTGGATCAGCTTCTGGTTGATCAGCACCGGCATGATGTAATCGGAAGGGACGATGATGTCGTACTGGCTGGCCCCGCCGGCCTGCAGTTTGGCCACCATCTCCTCGTTGTTCTCGTAAATGTCCAGCCGGACCTTGATGCCGAACTTCTCTTCGAAATCGGCCGGCATCTTTTCCTCGTCCATGTACTCCGACCATGTGTATACCCTGAGTTCCTCGGCACCGGCGGTCATCCCGCCCAAAAGCACCAATACCAACACCAGCAGACCGATTTTACGCATCATTTTTCTCCTTTTCAGCAATGGTGGTTAGTATGCATCGATGTCCATCAGCAAAAGGCGCCTTATTCTTTTTCATGGTGGCGCGTGAACCGTTCCGTCAAGACGACCAGGACAACCGTGACCAGCATGATCAGTGTCGACAGGGCATGGATTTGCGGGGTGACCCCTCTTCGGACAGCCGCAAAAATGAACAGCGGCAGGGTCTGCGACTCGGGACCGGCCGTGAAAAAACTGATCACGAAATCATCCAGCGACAGCGTGAAGGCCAGCATGGCACCGGCGATGATGCCCGGCATCAGCAGCGGCAGCATCACCTTTCTGAGCAGGTACCAGTTCGTGGCAAAAAGGTCCCTGGCGGCCTCCTCCACCTCGCTGCCGATGGCTACCAGGCGGCTGCGCACCACCAGGGCGACGAAGGCGATCTGGAAGGTGATGTGGCCGATGATCATGTTCAAGAGGCCGGGTTCGAAAAGGGACGATGCCATTCGCAGCAGGCCGAAGGCCACCACCAGGGACGCGGCCAGGATGATGTCCGGAATGACCACGGGAATGTGCAGGATGATGTCCAGAAAGTTGCTGGTTCGGCTGCGCCAGGGAAAGCGATCCATGGCAATGGCCAGGATCGTGCCCAGGATCGTGGCGATGATGGTGGAGACGACCGCCAGCAGCAGGGTATTCCAGGCGGCCTCGAGGATCCAGTCGTTCTCGAAGAGCTTGAGATACCATTTCAGGGTAAAGCCTTTCCATACCATACCTCGCCGGGCGGCATTGACGGAGAATACCGCCACACCGGCCAGCGGCAGGTAGAGAAAGGCCATGGTCAGGTAGGAAATCAGAATGATCAACGGATGCTGGCGCCTCATACGACCTGGATCTCCTTGCCTTTGCGACGGTAAATCTGAAGCCCGATCATGGTCAGGACCATCAGCCCCATGCTGATCGCCGCACCGAACGGCCAGTCGCGGCTGGTACCGAACTGCTGCTGAATGAGATTGCCCACCAGCATGTATTTGGCCCCGCCGAGCAGGTCGGGGACGACGAACATGCCCATGGCGGGAACGAAGGTCAGGATGATCCCCACCGACAGGCCCGGCATGGTCTGGGGTAAAATGGCCTGGGTGAAGGTCCTCACCCGCGAGGCATACAGATCCTGAGCCGCTTCCACCAGCGACCAGTCCAGGCGTTCGACACTGGCATACAGCGGCAGGGTGACAAAGGGCAGAAACATGGACACCATCCCCAGATAGACGGCAAAGGCATTGGGATACAGCGGGGCCCCTTCCGGGATGAAGCCAAAAACCGCCGCAAGCTTGGCAATCGGCATCTCCGGCGATAGAATCAGGAACCAGGCATAGGCCCGGATGACCATGTTGGTCCAGAACGGAATAATCACCAGGGTCAGCCACATGTAGCGGCTGCGTTCGGGCCGGCCGGCAATAAAAAAGCACAGGGGATAGGAAAGCAGGACGGAAACCAGCGTGGTAAAAAAAGCCACCACCACCGACCGCCAGAGGATCATCAGGTAATCCGGAGTCCAGCCAAAGAGGGTGTAGCCGGCCAGGCGCTTGTAATTCTCCAGGGTGAAGGTCCACTCCAACTGGCCATAGGCGCCCCGGGTGACCACACTCACGAGCACCAGCACCAGGCCGGGCAGCACCAGAAACAGCATCAGCCAGAGCATCCCGGGAGACAGGAGCAACGACCCGCGCTTGAGCAATTGCCGCCGGGTCGTCAATTCCCCGTACCAGGTAATCATCGAATCAGTGCGCTTCATCTTCAAGAATCACCAGTTCCTTGGAAGCCAGTTCCAGCCAGACCTCCCGCCCGGGATCGATTCGACGGTAGGAACTGGTGCGCACACGCAGCGGACCCGGCTCCAGCCACAGGTCGAAATTGGTTCCCCGGTATACGGTTTCAGTCACGCGCGCACGGATGCCGTTGCGCTCGGGTTCCTTGTCGCCGATACCGATCCATTCCGGACGGATCGCCACGGTGCCCTCCTGCCAGGCGGGCTCTTTATCCAGGGCCAGAAAGCCGAAGGCCGTCCGAACACCGCCCGGAGCCTTGGTAGCGGGGATCAGGTTGGCCGCCCCCAGAAATTTAGCCACGAAGCTGTCTTTGGGGTTGTCGTATACCTCTTCAGGCGTGCCGCACTGAACCACGCAGCCCTGGCGCATCACGGCCAACCGGTCGCTGCAGACCAGCGCTTCGGATTGATCGTGGGTAACCAGGATAAAGGTCCGTCCCAGCTTGCGCTGCAGCCGCCGCAGATCTTCCTGCACCTGGGCGCGCAGACGTGCATCCAGGGCACTCATGGGCTCATCCAGCAGCAGCACGTCGGGTTCGTTCACCAGGGCCCGGGCCAGGGCCACCCGCTGCTTCTGGCCGCCGGACAACTGATGGGGATGGCGCTGGGCCATGGTGCTGAGGTCCAGCATCTCCAACCGGCGGTTGACCCGTTTTTTGATTTCGGCCTCGGGAAACTTGCGGGAACGCAGCCCGAAAGCGATATTTTCGTAAATGGACAGGTGGGGAAACAGGGCGTAACTCTGAAAAACCGTGTTCACCTGGCGTTTGATGGCCGGCAGGCGAGTGATATCCTTGCCGCCGCTGAAGACCTGACCCGAGTCGGCCATTTCCAGCCCGGCAATGATCCGCAACAAGGTGGTTTTGCCGCATCCCGATGGACCCAGCAGGGTAAAAAATTCCCCCGGCGCAACGTCCAGGGAAACGTCGTCCAGGGCAATTACATCACCGAATTGTTTGCAGACGTGTTTTACCGCGAGGCCTTGGTCAGTCGTAAGATTCTGGTTCTGGTTCATATCCTCTAAGATCCGGATGCATTGTCTAAACAATGGGTTAACAAGGTGAGAATGAAAAGGATGCTTAAACCCAATCAACCGTCAAGCCGATGTTCAGCCACCGAAAATGGGATGAAACACCTTGACCAGGGCCCGATCCGGCAATACGTCCGCCTGTTTGGCCGCCCGGCCGTTGACCGACACGATGCCGACCGAACGGGGGGGAAGGCCCAGGTGGGCGATCAGGTCCGCAACCGTCGACCCCGGCGACAGGCGAACCTCGCACCCCGTATCAGGATCGTACCCCGGGACCCATTTGTCCAGTGTCCCGTATAGCTTGATGGAAAGCTGTATGGCCATTTCCGTCAAAAGTCAAAGGTCTTTTCCATGGCCTCGTCATCCACCACCACCACTTTGTTGTGCGGTGGCAGCGGTTCCTCGTAGAACATGCGGGGCAGACGGTCGTCCGCGGGGGTGAATCCGGCGCGCCGGTTAAAGTCCCGCTCGGCCCTGAGCACGCGCAGCCCCAGTTCACGCCAGGCGTGTTCGGTGAATGGTTTCCCGGATTTGGCGGCCACCATGCGGTAGACCGTGGCGATCCCTTGCGGGCCGGCCAGTCCGGTCTGGGCAAAGTCACAGATGCCTACCGAATCCACGGCCGCCATGTGGATCTGCGTATTACGGGAAGCCTCCACCTGGCCTTTGGCCGAAAAGCGGTCCAGCGTTCCCCCGAAGGCCTCCAGGTTCTGGTCAACCACCCACCCGGCGGTATGGTCACCCCCCATGGGCGAGGTGGCGTAGGTCACCGCCATGCCCTGGATGGCCCGCGGGTCGTAAGCCGCCATGCTCTGGTTCTTCATCACCGGCACGCGGGGGTGGTTGAAATGGTTGCCCACGGCGGCCGGTCCGTTGCCGATCAGTCGGCCGAACTCGCTTCCCGCGGCCACCTCCTCGACCATCTGGATGGCGGCGGCGGCATCACCAAACGGCTTGTGTCCGGCATCCATGGCCACGGCCACGGCCACACCGGTACTGATGGTGTCCAGGCCGATATCATCGCACAGAAAGTCCAGCCGGGCGATGCTGTCCAGGTCGCTATTGCCGATCATGGCACCCATGGACCAGATGGTTTCGTATTCCAGGGAAGAGGTGACATAACGGCCGTCGGCGTCGACAAACTCGTTGGAGCAGTCGATGATGCATTGCGCACACCCCTTGTGGGCGTTCTTGCCCCCGCGCTCGCGGATGATCCGTGCCATGGTTTCGCCGCTGATCTGTTCGGCCCCCTCGAACTGCCCCTCGCGCGCATTGCGGGTGGGCAGTGCGCCGGCTTCGTTGATCGGTGCCACCAGGCAGGCCGATCCCAGCGCTGGCAGGATCTCGCCGCTGAACTCGTCGGCCCTGACGGCTTTGGCATATTCCTTTGCCGCGGCCTTGAAGGCCTCGGCGTCCGCCATCGGATCGGCGGATTTGCCTTTCCGGCTGACGATGATCGCCTTGAGTCCCTTGGCCCCCATGACCGCACCCAGACCGCCGCGGCCGGCCGCCCGGCAGGGGCGACCGTCCAGATCGGTGGTTTGAATCGAAGCGGCGGCAAGCCGCATTTCTCCGGCAGGACCGATACAGGTGATGCTGATGTTCTCTCCATGGGTGGCTTTGAGTTTCTCCACCAGCGTATAGGTTCTGGCCCCTTTGTGATCGATGGCGTCCACGAGCGTGGCGTTGCCGTCAGCATCGATGTTCAGCATCCAGCATTCGCCGGCGGCGGCCCTTCCTTCGACGACAATGGCAGTGATACCGAGATGGGCCAGGGCCGCTGCGACGGTTCCCCCCACATTGCTCTCCTTGATGCCGCCGGTCAGCGGGCTTTTTGCGCCCACGGAGAGACGGCTGGTATTGACCAGCGGCGTGCCGCTGAAATAGCCCGGAGCGAAGATCAACGCGTTGTCGGGCCCCAGGGGGTCGCAGGTGGCAGGAACATGGTCGTTGATGTATGACGATGTCAATGCCCGCCCGCCGATCCCCAGGTAAGCGTCCGGTACGCTCTGGTCCACCACCGTTTTTGCCGACATATCGACACGAACAAACTTCATCGGGCCTCCTTTTCAAACCGTTTGGTCTTATTCCGGCACCGCGGAAAGCGCGGCAGTTTCCAAGTCGATCGGGCTGTCAGGCAAAAGACGGTGCAGGCGCACCCTGCTCGGTCCGGTCGACGGAACCCTGCTGGCGTTTGGCGCTGTTTTTGCGGGAATCACGGGCGTACAGGCTTTTTTTCTGCAGGGTTTCATCGATGGTCACCCCCAGGTCGGCCAGGTTGCGGAAACAGTATTCCCGGGCATCCGCCTCGAGCTGCTCCGGAACGAAAACCCCCTTTTCGGTAAAGGCGTCATCCACCATCATTTTGACGAAGACCGACGCACACTGGCCGGTCAGATAGGCTTCATGGCTGAGGCCGGAGGTTTCAAAGGCTTCCACCAGTCCCGGGCCCACGGCATAACTGTCTATCTGTATGGGATTTCCATCCTTGTAGCCCTCCACACGGACCAAAAAAGCCCCCTCTTCGGCCACGACCCCGTCGTTGATGATGGATTTGAGTTCATCCGGGTATTTGGGGGCCGGTGGACACAGCTTGAGGATCAGGTCCATAGGAACGATTTTGGTGCCGTTGACATCCACCGGTTCGTCGGAAAGCAGCCCCATCCGGTAAAACAGCTCGGAAAGCTTCACCCCGAAGCCGCCGTACTTGAAATCCACATTCTTGACGCCTTTGAGCACCTTATCGGCCAGCAGCCCCATGGTAATCGGTTCATCATGTTCGTGGTCCACCATGCGCACGTCCCGATCGATGCCCCTCAATCTCATCCGGATGGGACGGCTGAAGGGCTTGTCCGTGACGTGCTTTCCGTTTTCAAAGCGGAAGGTCTTGTATGCCATATCCCAGAAGGCCACTTCCGGGGACCACCAGAATGGCGTAAATCGCTTGGTCAGCACATTCTCGAAGACAAAGATACTGATGGTTTCGCAGCGGTCCATCTTCTCGACGGCTTCCCTGGCCATCACGTTGGCCAAACCGGGCGATGAACCGGCACCGACCAGGGCGGTGAGGCCCTTGGCCTTGAATTTTTCATGCCATTCGGAAAAGAGCAGTTTGTAACTCTCCACGAAACCGATATCTTCCATGGGGCCCGCCATGTCAAAGTAGGAGGCGTTCACCGCCAGCGCCGCTTCCATGACAAGCAGGTTGAAATCCAGCGGCAGGCCGTTGACAATCAGGTCACATCCCTTGGCTGCCTGGATGACGTTGTTGACGTCGCTGGCATCCAGTTGAAGGGCCCGGGCCTTGCTGAGGGATCCGCTCAGCGCCTCTGCAGCTTTGCGGTCATAATCCGCGCAGATGATTTCAGACACCTCGGGATGGTCATTCATCCGTTTGGCAATGGTGCTTCCCTGAGCGCCGACCCCGATCACAATGATGCGTTTCATGCTTTCTCCTTAAGTGCTGAACTGGCCGCCAACGCAATCCGACTCCGGGGGCAGGTCCCGTCAGACAGCTTATCCGTTTTATATGGTTACGATTTTCATCAGATTGGGTTGATTGCCTGGCGCCGATGCGCCGCTGTCGACCGAGACGAATACTGCCCCCAGCTTTCACATAGAGGAATCAAAAACTTTTTGCAACAAATATTTTGACAAAATTAGCGTTAATCGCTAATAATGTTATTATTATTGATTGAATTCGTTTTTTTACAAAACCATACCCACTAACAGGGAGGGCTCCGGACGTGAAAACAACTTCATCTGGGGCGCAAAAGCTGGACCGCGTCGACCGGAAGATGGTTTCCCTGCTTCAAAAAGACGGCCGCATGCCCATCGTCAGCATCGCCAAGGTACTCGGCATTTCGGAAACCACCGCCAGGAGTCGATTGAAGCGGCTGATCAATGATGAAGTCATCAAGGTGATCGCGGTCAGCAACCCGATCCGGCTCGGATTCGAGATCATCGGCAACATCAAGCTCAGCATCGACCTGAAGAAAAAAGATGACATTCTCCAGGCTCTCAAAGAGATCGATACCCTGAACTACGTGGCACTGACCACGGGCGGCAACGACATCGATATCGAATTCATTGCCGGCTCCCTGTCAGAATTCAAAACACTCATTTTTGAGCGGATCAGCCAGATCGATGGCGTCAATTCAGTGGAGACGTCGCTGATTGTGGAAATCATCAAAGATACGTGGGATTATGGAACGGCGTGGGACGACTAGACGCGAGCACGCCTGCGGCGGGCCACTATTTTTAAAAAACCCGTGCCCCCGCCGGTAGCACAGGCAGCTGAAGCCTGAAAAGCCGGCCAACCAGGATGAGTCGACCCAGCCATAAAACCCGACCCGTCCGAATTGAACCGCTTCGGCTTGTATTGAGCGGTTGTCCAGGTCGCCGGTACTGAAAATAAGGTCTCGCGATGCTCCAGCAAAGGATGCCCCGCCACATCTGACAGGGTTCACTTTCCGTCCGATACCATCCGTAAGCACATCCAGACTGTCGCTCGCCTAAAACAGCAGTTGAGCACATGCACCATCTGGATAGCCCTTGACCACTACAACCATTCCATTCTATCCATGCATGAACGGTTTTTTTAACCAACCCATTTTCTTTCATGGGAATGAAGGCATATGCAAAACCTGCATCTGCCGACACCATCGGCCGATGTTATAACCATTCTGGCTGGTGTTCCGTCACTATAAGCATCATGTCATATTCCACTTGGGTGCCTGACGATTGACGAAGGCAAACCGAACCAGGTGCAGGCCATCCGTCTCGGGATGATGTCTACGGCTTTACGATAATCTGGAGAATCATAGCAATGGCGGCTCTCGAATACTATCTCAAGGATAGGCGACCCTGTTTGGACAGTATTTTGAATGCCATCCAGGACGGAATCGTCGTCCTGGATCGTGACGCTTCCATTGTTCGGACCAATCGCTGGATGGAAAAAAAATGCGCCTCTCAAATGCCCTTGATCGGTAAAAACTGGCACGCCGTTTTCCGAGACGCAGAAGATTCCCTTTTGGAATGCCCATGTATCGGGTCTCTTGAAACCGGACAACCGCACATCGTGATTTTGCCGTATCCATCCGCCGAAAAGCCTGCCGAATGGTTTGAAATCTCTATGTGTCGACTCGAAGATAGTGACGGCAGGGTCACAGGGGCCATTGGACACGTCAAGGACGTCACCGATCGCATGAACGCGGAGGCGTTGCTCAAGGATGAAGTGAACCGGAGGCGACTTCTGGTTGAGCAATCCAGAGACGGGATCGTTGTACTCGACCCAAAAGGCAAGGTATTTGAGGCGAATCATCAATTTGCCCGTATGCTCGGGTACTCTCTCGAAGAAGTCCATCGGCTTCATGTATGGAACTGGGACGCTCAGTTCAAGAAAGAAAAACTGCTGGAAATGCTCGCAACCATCGACGAGACCGGCGATCACTTCGAGACACGCCACCGCCGGAAAGACGGCACCTTTTATGACGTTGAGATCAGCACCAATGGCGCTGTTTACAGGGGGCAGAAATTGATCTTCTGTGTATGCCGGGACATCACCGAGCACCTCGCCGAACACAAACGAATTGAAGAGGCGCTGCTCCTGACGCAGTTTTCCTTTGACAAAGCCTCAATCGGAATCTTTCGGACAGGAGAGGATTCACGGATATTAAACGTCAATGAACAGGCCTGCAAAAAACTCGGCTACAGCCGTGGCGAACTGTGCAGAATGAGTATTCTGGATATCGATGCGATCATGTCCTCGGCGGAAAGAAGTAAATTGTGGCAACGCATGTGCGCAAAAGGCACCGTAAACTTTGAAACCGTCCATCGACGCAAAGACGGGACGACATTTCCCGTGGACGTCACGGCCAACCTCCTGGAGGTTGGAGGGAACAGGTATTCCCTATCCTTTGCCCGGGATATCACCCAGCAAAAGAATGACGAAAAACAAAAAGCGAAAATGGAACGGCATCTTCGCCAGGTGCAAAAAATGGAGGCACTGGGGACACTTGCCGGCGGAATCGCCCACGATTTCAACAATATCCTCTCCGCCATCTATGGCTACGTGGAGTTGGCGCAACTCAGATGCCCGGAACATTCCAAGCTGAGGCATTACGTCGATCAGATCGGGATGGCAAGTGTCCGGGCAAAGAACCTCGTTCAACAAATACTCACGTTCAGCAGACAGGGCAGATCGGAAAAGCGGGCCATGGACATCAGCAGGGTTATCAATGACGCCCTAAAGCTGATAAGAGCGACCTTTCCCTCAACCATTGAAATCAGGCACGATATTCAATCTGAATTGGGCGACGTCCTTGCTGACGAAACACAATTACACCAGATGACAATGAACCTTTGTACCAATTCACTTCATGCCATGCAAAAAGACGGCGGTTTGCTTGAAGTGGATCTCGCCCCCGTCACCATCGGCATTTATGATTCATCGAGCGATCCGGTTATCAGTCCGGGAGAGTACCTCAAGCTGATTGTTTCCGATACCGGCCATGGTATGGATCAAACCCTATTGGCTCGGATCTTCGACCCGTATGTCACTACCAAAAAATCCGGTAAAGGCACTGGCATGGGGCTTTCGACTGTTCAAGGAATCGTAAACGATCACGGAGGGAGTATAAAAGTTTACAGCCGGCCGGGTGTAGGAACGACTTTCCAGGTGTTTCTCCCGCTTGCCATGACGGCGTCCGATCGTTCAACAGCTGAAGACAGAATCTTCTCATGCAGCAGAGGCTACATCCTTTTTGTTGACGATGAAAAGCAATTGACCGAAATCGGCAACGAGTTGTTGGAAGGGTTGGGATACCTGGTTGAGACCCGGGTAAGCCCCATCGAGGCCATTGAATCGTTCCGAAGGAATCCTGACAAGTACGATCTGGTCATCACCGATTTGACCATGCCGAAAATGACCGGCGAAAAATTAGCCAGAGAAATCAAAAAAATCCGACCCGGCATACCCATCGTTCTCTGTACGGGATTCAGTGCGAATATCAACACCGATACCCTGGCGGAGATCGGCGTCGACCAAGTGCTGATGAAACCGATCACATTGAGTCACCTGGCGGATACTGTCCGCAAAGTGATGGATGACCCGGTGACCTGAGCGCCTGTTGAAAAATCACCCGACCGCAGGCGGGACAAGCCAGCCCAACCCGGCGAGGGAATGCAGGTGGGTTGAGTCGAATGATAACGCCGTATGGCCACGCGCAATCGTTTTCAGGTTCCTGAAATCGTCCACAGGCGGCCGGTTGTGGATGAGGCGGCGCTCAACCTCGTCCTGTGAGGACATCTCTTCCCCACGCATGCCCTGCAACCCACATATGGGTAGGTTCGACCTATCACCCTACGATCAACAGGCTCACATTGCCGGTATCACCACCCGTTGATTATATTATCGGATAAGTAAAATTTAACGTCCGCGCAATTTCCGAAGCGTAGTTTGACGGTTGCGTTTGTGGAGGGCTCTACCCATGAAATGGTCAATCAAAGTAGGCCGATTCGCCGGCATCGATGTGTTCATGCATTTTACCTTCATTTTGCTTCTCGGCTGGGTGGCATTTGTCCACTGGCGTCAGGGACAGAGCCTGACCGCCGCCGTAGCCGGGGTTGTATTCATTCTGGCGGTCTTCCTGTGCGTCGTTCTTCATGAATTCGGGCATGCGCTGATGGCCAGGCGATACGGCATCAAGACCCGTGACATCATCCTGCTGCCGATCGGCGGTGTGGCTCGATTGGAGAACGTGCCGACCCATCCGATGCAGGAGTTGTGGGTCGCCATTGCCGGGCCGGCGGTCAACGTTGTCATCGCTGTGGTTCTGTTCGTGTGGTTGAAAGCCACTGCATCGCTGGAACCGATGCAGACCATGACGATCACCACCGGCCCCTTTTTGGAGCGGATTTTGGCAGTCAATGTCTTCATGGTCGCATTTAATCTGATACCCGCGTTCCCCATGGACGGCGGTCGTGTGCTGCGTGCGATTCTGGCCACTCGCAAGGAATACGGTCGAGCGACACAAACGGCTGCTGCCATCGGTCAAGGTATCGCGGTCCTTTTTGGCTTTATTGGATTGTTCTACAACCCGTTTTTGTTGTTCATCGCCTTGTTCGTGTGGATCGGTGCAGCCCAGGAGGCCAGCATGGCCCAGATGAAATCTGCCGTTGGGGGCATAACGGTTCGGCAGGCCATGATCAGTGATTTTAGACAACTCGAAGTCAATGACAGCTTGAAACGCGCCGTCGAATTGACCTTGACCGGATCCCAAAAGGATTTTCCGGTCGTCAACGATGGCAGTCTGGAAGGCGTCCTGACGCAAACCGATCTCTTGAGAGCACTTGCCGACCAGGAAAACTATCCGACTGTCGCATCGGCCATTCAGAGAAACTACACCACGGTTGATGAACTGGATATGTTGGAATCCGCCCTTACCAAGCTCAGCGATTGCGATTGTCACACGCTGCCGGTCATGAATCAGGGGAAACTCGTCGGCTTGGTGACGATGGACAATTTGGGCGAGTACTTGCGGATTCAAGCCGCCATGAAAAACTGATTGCAGCAGGATTTCAGCAATCGTTAGACAAATGAAGGCTGAGTGCAACGTGCGATATCGTGGACCCCGTCGATACCTATCATTGGCCCTTCTGACCGGCGCGTTGGTCTCCGGTTGTCAATCCCACACCATCGATCGGTCTCCCGCGCCAATTGAAAGAGGGGGCGTCGCTTTCAGCATCGCCTCGCCAGCCACAATACCAGTGGATGAAAATTGGTGGTTAACGTTCAACGATGCCAAACTGGATTCACTCATCGCCAAGGCCCTGGATGATAATTTCGACATCATGCGGGGTTTGGCCAGGCTCGATCAGGCCGATGCGTTAACCCGCAAGGCCGGAACAGCCCGTCTGCCCCAGGTCGATCTCGAGGCCTCCATGCTGAAAGATTGGGCCGACGGCGACACTCGCAATCGGTTGAATACGGTCGGCGGCGCGTTGGCCTGGGAAGTGGATGTGTTCAATCGACTGGGCTCCGCCGCCCTCGCCCGTCAGAGTGAGCAGGCTGCGCGCATGGAAGACCTGCGGGCCATCCGGCTCAGTTTATCCGCGGAAGTGACCAACGCCTACTTCGATGCCGTCGAGCAGCGCAGCCAGTTGGCGTTGCTCGACCAGCAGATCATCTTAGACCGGGACCTGCTGGAACTGACCGCGCTTCGTTTTGAAGCCGGGCTTACGGCGTCGGTGGATGTGCTGCAGCAAAGCAGCCAGCTGGCCGAAACAGAGAGCCTGGTGCCCCCCACCGAAGCACTGCTGCGGGTTTCGGAAAACCGCTTGGATGTGTTGATCGGGCAGGCACCGGACGCCGTGGATCGCGTGGACGACGACGATAGGTTCGTTGCCATTGGGGACCTTCCTTTTATCGGCGTTCCCTCGGACCTGCTGCTCAACCGGCCGGACCTGAGGTCCCTTAGAAATGAACTTGTCGCAGCCGATGCGGAGATTGGGCAAGCCATTGCCGAACGTCTGCCGCGCATCACGCTTGACGGGTCCTTTTTTTATGCCGACGGTTCGGAATTTTCCGGCCCGGCAGGGATGTTGTTGGGCTCGATCGTACAGCCGTTGGTAGATTGGGGTGCCCGCAAGGCGGAGGTTGAGCGCAGCCGGGCCTTGTATATCGAGCGGCTGGCAATATTTTCCCAGGCCTATCTATCGGCGATCGAAGATGTCGAAAACACCCTATATCAAGAGCGCAAACAGCGGGAGTTTTTGGATCGCCTGGAGCGCCGCCGCGGTTTTCTGGAACGCACTGTCGAAGAGACCAGGGATCGATACACCAACGGCCTGACGGATTTTCTGCCGGTCCTGGACGCGCTTAAAGAGCTGCAGCGCATCGAACGCATCATCGTGCGCCAGAAGAGAGCGCTGCTGGGTTTTCGCATACAACTTCACCGTGCGCTGGGAGGCCGAGTGAACGCAGCCTCAAGTGGAGGTCCGAAATGAAACACCGTAAACCGTATCGGCAAGTCCAGCTGTGGATCGCTTTAACTGGGATAGCGTGCACACTCGGGGCTGATCCGACAAGCGCTCAGCAGGCCGTACCCGTGATCGTCAAAAAAGCTGCCATCGATCGCTTCGTCGACCGTGTGGAAGCTCTCGGTACGCTGCGCGCGAACGAAACTGTGGCGCTGACCGCAACCGTTTCCGAAATCGTAACCGACATCCATTTCGAGGATGGCCAGCGGGTGGAAGCCGGCACTATCCTGGTCGAGATGACCAGCGAAGAGGAGCATGCCCTGATCGAAGAGGAGCGCTCGACGGTTGCCGAGGCCAAGAAACAGTATGATCGAGTGCGCCCATTGGTTCAGCGCGGGGCGGCGTCCACATCGCTGCTCGATCAGCGGCGGCGGGAATATGAAACCGCCAAGGCCCGCCTCCGGGCCACCGAATCTAAACTGCGGGATCGCCTGATCATGGCACCGTTTGCCGGGGTTGTCGGCCTGCGCAATATCAGCGTCGGCGCCCTCATCGAGCCGGGTGACATCATCACGACGTTGGATGATGACCGTGTCATGAAGCTCGATTTCACGGTGCCGTCGATTCACTTGTCGAGCCTTAAAACCGGCTTGCCCGTTGTCGCCACATCGCCGGCCTTTGCCGGGCGTCAATTCGAAGGGATCGTAGCCAGCGTCAACAGCCGCATCGATCCGGTCACACGGGCCATTGTTGTCAGGGCGACGCTACCCAATCCGGAACGCCTGCTTAAGCCGGGTCTGCTGATGAATGTCACCTTGCTTAAAAACCAACGGGACGTGCTGGTGATTCCCGAGGAAGCCTTGATCCCGTCCGGGCGCGACAACCTCGTGCTGGTCGTGGACCGAAGCGTCGAACCCACCCTTGCCCAGGGTCGCCAAGTAACCATCGGCGGTCGTCGACCGGGTGAAGTCGAAATTCTGGACGGTCTGCAATCCGGTGAATTCGTGGTTGTAGACGGCACCTTGCGGACCCGACCGGGACAACCCGTGACCGTCATCGCCGTGGACAGCGGCAATGAGCCCTTGGCCCGCCTGTTGAATCGTGAACAGAAAGGCACGGGCCAATGATCCTTTCCGATGTTTCCGTCAAGCGGCCGGTATTTGCCGCGGTGATATCGTTGCTGCTGATCATCTTCGGCCTGGTCTCCTTCGACCGGCTGCCCCTGCGCGAATACCCGGACATCGACCCCCCCGTGGTAACCATCGAAACCCTCTATCCTGGAGCGTCCGCCAATGTGGTGGAGACGCGCATCACCGAACTCATCGAAGAACGCATTGCCGGTATCGAAGGCATCGATTTTATCGCCTCGACCAGTGAAGACGGACTTTCCACGGTAACGATTGAATTTGATACCGGACGGGATGTCGACGGGGCGGTCAATGATATCAGGGACCGGGTCTCGGCGATTTTGGGCGATCTGCCGGACGAAGCCGATCCGCCGGAAATCCAGAAAGTCGATTCCAACAACGATGTAATCATGTGGTTGAACCTGGTCAGCGATCGCATGAACGTGCCGGCTTTGACGGATTATGCCGATCGTTATCTGGTCGACCGGTTTTCGGTTCTGGATGGGGTTGCTCGTGTGAGAATCGGCGGCGGTCAAACCTATGCCATGCGGGTCTGGATCGACCGCAGCGCCATGGCGGCGCGGGGGCTTGTGGTAGGCGACATTGAGGCCGCCCTGCGGGCAGAAAATCTGGAGCTGCCGGCCGGCAGTATCGAGTCCCAGGCACGCAACTTTACGGTGCGTGTCGAGCGGGCCTTTCGAACGGCGCAGGATTTCAGCCGCCTGGTATTGGCCCGCGGCGCCGACGGTCACCTGGTTCGCCTGGGTGACATTGCCCGCGTCGAACGCGGCACCCAAGAGGACCGGACCTTCTTTCGAGGCAATGGCGTGGCCATGGTGGGCATGGGCATCATCAAACAATCGACCGCAAACACGATCGATGTGGCTCGCGGCGCCAAAGCGGCAATGCGGCGACTCAACCCCACCCTGCCCGAGGGGATGGAAATCAAGCAGAGCTACGACACATCCGTATTTGTGGAAGATGCGATCAAGGAAGTCTACAAGACCCTGCTGATTGCCATCGGCCTGGTCACCCTGGTGATCTATCTGTTTCTGGGCAGCATGCGGGCCACGATCGTACCGGCCGTGACGGTTCCGGTTTCCATTATCGCCAGTTTTATCGTTTTGAATATGCTGGGTTTCTCGGTCAATCTACTCACGCTGCTGGCGCTGGTCCTGGCGATCGGACTGGTCGTGGACGACGCCATTGTGGTTCTGGAAAATATCTACCGACGCATGATGGAAAAAGGCGAAACGCCCCTGGTCGCTGCCTACACCGGCAGCCGCCAGGTCGGTTTCGCGGTTATCGCCACCTCCGTGGTACTGGTCGCGGTGTTTGTGCCCATTGCCTTTCTGCAGGGGGATGTGGGGCGCCTGTTTTCAGAGTTTGCCATTACCATGGCGGCGGCGGTCTGCTTCTCCAGCATTGTCGCCCTGAGCCTGTCTCCCATGCTGGCATCCAAATTTCTCCGACGTAAAAAAGCCGGCCAACCGGATCGACTTGCCCTGATGGACCGCTTGTTCGGATCCATACGAAAACGATATCGTCGCTTGCTGGGCCGCATCATGAAGCGTCCCTGGCTGGCGGTGGGATTATTTGGGCTGCTGATCGCTGCAATGGTGTGGTTGTTTGAGCGCATACCCACTGAATATGCACCCAAGGAAGACCGCGGCGCTTTTTTTGTGATCGTCAACGGACCGGAAGGCGCTTCCTTCGCCTATATGGAAGAGTATATGAATGAAATCGAGCGGCGCTTGATGCCCTTCGTCGAAAACGAAGAGGCGACCCGGTTGCTGGTCCGCGCACCACGGACATTTTCGAGCTATGAGAACTTCAACACCGGCATCGTGATTTTTGTTCTCAACGACTGGGACCGGCGGCGATCCGCCTGGGCCATTATGGATGAGGTGCGTACCAAACTGGCAGGACTTCCGGGGGTGCGCGCCTTCCCCGTCATGCGCCAGGGCTTCGGCGCATCCATTCAAAAACCGCTCCAGTTCGTCATCGGCGGCGGCACCTACCCGGAATTGGCCCAATGGCGCGACACGCTGCTGGAGCGGATCGAGGCCGACAATCCGGGACTGATCGGAATTGACTGGGATTACAAGGAAACCAAACCCCAGCTGCAGGTCAACATCGACTATGATCGCGCGGCCGAACTGGGGGTGACCATCGGCAATGTCGGTCGAACCCTGGAGACGATGCTGGGCTCCCGGCGGGTGACCACCTATATCGATGCCGGTGAGGAGTATGACGTGATTCTGGAAGGCGACCGGCAGGGTCAACGAACGCCGACCGATTTGCAGAACATCTATGTGCGTTCATCGCGCAGCGGCGACCTGATTCCGCTGTCCAATCTGGTCACGCTGGAGGAATTCGCCGATTCAACCACCCTGAACCGCTACAATCGCGTCAGGGCGATCACATTAGCGGCCGATCTTGCCGACGGCCTGGCCTTGGGCGATGCGCTGGCCTACCTGGAAGGTCTGGTCAAGGCGCATCTACCGGAAAACGTGATTGTCGATTACAAGGGGCAATCCCAGGACTATAAATTCTCGACCCAGTCGATGATATTCGTTTTCCTGCTGGGGATCCTGGTGGTATTTCTTGTCCTGGCAGCCCAATTTGAAAGCTATATCAATCCGCTCGTAATCATGCTGACGGTGCCATTGGCGATTGCCGGCGGGTTGCTTGGACTTTACCTGACCGGAAGCACCTTGAATCTATACAGCCAAATCGGTTTGGTCATGCTGGTCGGTCTGGCGGCGAAAAACGGGATTCTCATCGTCGAATTTGCCAACCAACTCCGGGATCGGCGCAAGTCGTTTGATTACGCCATCCTGAAAGCATCCGAGGTCCGGTTGCGTCCGATCGTGATGACCGGCATTACCACCGCCAGCGGCGCGATCCCCCTGATTCTCTCCACGGGTGCCGGCGCCGAGACCCGCATGGTGATCGGCATCGTCGTTCTGGCCGGCGTATTGACGGCGACGATCTTGACCCTGTTTGTCGTGCCGGTGGCATACCGCCTGTTCTCCAGGCGAACGCATGCACCCGGTGCGGTGGCCCGCACCCTTGCAAAGGAGCGGGCCATGCAAAATGATTTGCCCATCACTGGTGGCAAGGTTCAGGAACCGCTCTGATTTTCCCATCATCTTTACCTTAAGGAAAGTCCGGAAAGCTTTGGGATGTAAAACGGTTCCCGTTATTTCACTTTAAACCCAGCGATAGACAGTGGAGACCTGTTAATGAACAAGACCGCCGGGATTTTACTCGCCATTGCGTCTATAGTGACTGGTACAACGGAGACGATGGCGATCGAAGAAGCCACATACACCGTTGTCGAAAAAGACGACCATTTTGAAATCCGTGACTATTCACCCCACCTTGTTGCCGAAACCCTCGTGGTGGGAAGCCTCGAAGAAGCTGGCAGTATAGCGTTCAATATACTGTTTGGCTACATCTCAGGCGAAAACCGATCGCGCCGGAAAGTTGAGATGACCGCACCCGTTTCCCAACAGGCAAGTCCTGAGAAAATCAAGATGACGGCGCCTGTGGGCCAGCAGCGGATGGAAGACAAGTGGGCCGTTAGCTTCATGATGCCGGCCTCGTATTCGCTTGAAACCCTGCCGGTGCCGAAAAATCCCAAGGTAACCCTTCGCCGGGTGCCGGGTCGACGGATGGCTGCCGTGCGCTATTCCGGCTTCTGGAGCGAGAAGGGCTATCTCGAGAACATAAGGAAACTTGAAGCGTGGATCAACGACAAGGGGCTTAAGATTGCCGGCGGACCGCTTTGGGCCCGGTACAATGCGCCGTTTACACCTTGGTTTCTGAGGCGAAACGAGATTCTGATTCCAATCGCTGCGGATACAAAGTAAAATGGTTTATTGTGAAAGATGTCTTGAAAGCGAAGCAACCGTAAACAGATACATCCAAACTTGATGAACACGTCAACAGTCAACCAATACGATGAGACCACAATGACAAGCGGTGTCTTAAAGGATAAAATCGGCCGGCCGATCCTGAAATTGCTCAAGCAGGGCATCTCGCCGGAACGGCTGTCTCTGAGCATCGCCTTCGGCGCGGTCATCGGGATGTTCCCGGTTCTGGGTGCGACGACCCTGATCAGTGCCGCCGTCGCCGTCGCGTTGCGACTCAACCAGCCTGTCGTTCAGCTGTTCAACTATCTGGTGTACCCCCTGCAGATTGTTTTGTTGATCCCGTTTATGAGTTTTGGCGCATTCATCTTCCAGGAGGATCCGCCTCCGTTTTCGGTTCAGGAGTTGGGCGCGCTTTTCCGGCAGGATTTCTGGGGCACCATCGCTTCTTTTTTTGATACGATCCTCTACGCCATCGTGGCCTGGCTTCTGGTGTGCGCGCCGCTGTTTGCCGGGATTTATGCGATAGGTGTCCCGGTGCTGAGAAGATTCGGGCCAACCGCTAAAAATAGTGTTCCTGAGTGACCGTGTGGTGAAAATGGTGCTCAGAGACTGTCTTCTGATATTATATAGAAACAGGGGATGATCGTGGACCTGAGGAAAACCCGATTCACCGAAATGCTCATCCGGGCAAACGGTCTTGACCCGAAGGACTTTCAATGTTGGGTTTTCTGTCCAGGCATGCGCTTTCATTCACCGGACAAGTGGTGGGGGGACCAGGGTCGGCGTGATTTCCCCCATGAGGGTCTCGACTTTTGCCTGTACGAGGATGGTTCCGGGCGTCTGCGCCGTCTCGACCGACAAACTCGCATTCCGGTAATGCACGACGGCGTGGTGAGGTCTGTTTTTGCCGACTACCTGGGTCAGGCCGTGGTCATTGAACACGAAAAGACCCAACCTGAAATTGACACGTTGATATCGATCTATGCCCACACGAGACCACTGGATCACATAAAACCGGGTGCGGTCGTATCGCGGGGGGATATCATCGCCACCATCGCCGACACCAGCCGTTCAAAAGCAACCATCCTGCCGCACCTGCACGTCACGCTGGGGCTCCCGTCACCGGACCTTGTCTTTGAAACATTCGTCTGGAACGACATGCGCGATCCCGGCCTGGTCGCCCTGTTGAATCCACAGGGTGTCATCGATTGGCCCTGGCTTGCACTGGATCCACCAAAAACGAAACGCTCATGTCTATACTGAAAAAGGCGTCCTTGAAGACACCCTCCCGCCATCGAAATATCACGGCAACGCGTTTGTTTTTGGATGCGTACCAGTTTGTTCGCGCCCAATCGTATGTGGCCAACCGGTTCGGCAGGCAGTTTAATCGCAGCCGCGATTATGTTGAGATCGACATCACCTACAAGTGCAACTTGAAATGCATCAACTGCAACCGTTCATGCACGCAGGCGCCGAGTGATATTGAAATGCCTGTCGCCGATGTGGCGGCCTTCATCAGGCAGAGCATGGCAAAAGCGATCGCGTGGAAACGGATCCGGATTCTGGGCGGAGAGCCAACCCTTCACAGTCGCCTTTTTGACATTATCGATCTGTTGATCAATTATCAGAAGACGCATAATCCTTCTGTAAAGCTAGTGCTGGGAACCAATTTCTTCGGGAACCGCGTTCATCGGGTTCTGGAGAAGCTGCCTGACGCGATCACGCTTAAAAGTACGCTGAAGTCTTCGCGCGTCAATCTATTTAAACCGTTCAATGTGGCACCTGTCGATACGCGCATTAACCGATTCTCCGACTACACCTGCGGTTGCCGCATCATAAAGGAGTGCGGTTTGGGATTAACGCCTTCAGGATATTACATGTGTGCCGTGGCCGGTGGGATCGACCGGATCTTCGGTTACCATCTGGGAAGGAACGAACTGCCGGATGACGCCGACACAATGTCGGACCAGATGTCCGTTTTTTGCCGTTTATGCGGCCATTTTGGTTTCCAGTGGCCGACACGGCGAGCCAAACTGTCCAAAACGTGGCGGCTGGCCTATGGGCGTTTAAAAACCATTGAACCGCTTGCTGACAAGGATGCCTTTCCCCCCTATGACCCCGCTTAGAATACTGCATGCCATCGGACAGAGACCGGAGATGACCGGCAGCGGAATCTATCTCGAGGCGATGATCGGAGAATCCCGTAAACACGGGTTCTCAAATTTTCGGGTCGCCGGCATCCCCGCCGATGCGATTCCTTCGCTGATGGATGTACCTCAACCCATGAGCGCCTATGTTCGGTTCGAATCGGGGTCACTCAATTTCCCGGTCGCCGGGATGTCGGATGTGATGCCCTATAGTAGTTCTTTGTTCAAAGATCTGAAAGGTCGGCGTCTGACCGCCTACAAGTCGGCCTTCACCCGCGTGCTTGAATGTGCGGTAAACCAGTTCAATCCGGATATCATTCACACGAATCATCTCTTTCTGCTCTCCGCCCTGGTGAGAAAGCTTTTCCCGACGATGCCCGTCGTGGCCACCTGCCATGGCACGGAACTGAGACAATACAACAACTGCCCGCATTTGAGACGCTATGTGAAACGCTACTGCCGGCGTCTGGACAAGATCATCGCGCTGACAGGCGATCAGAAAAGGGATATCCATCGTCTGTATGACATCCCGTTAAATCGAATAGTCGTCGTCGGTGGCGGATATGATCAAACGATGTTTACCCGTGCCCCAAAATCCCCTGCCGGAACCGTTCATCTCCTCTATGCCGGTAAATATAATCGCAGCAAGGGCGTTCCCTGGCTGCTCAAATCCCTGATAAAGATCGAGCATCACGACTGGCACCTGCACATGGCAGGAAGCGGCAAGGGGCAGGAGTATGACCACTGCATCGACCTCGCAAAAAGATTGGGCCAAAAGGTTACCAACCATGGTTACGTGACCCACCATCGATTATCGGAACTGATGAAAAAAGCCCACGTCCAGATACTGCCTTCATTTTTTGAAGGCCTCCCCCTGGTGCTCTTCGAAGGTCTGGCTTCCGGATGCCGGATCATCACCACCGATTTGTCCGGCTTCCGTGAGATCTTTGGAAAAGCGAACCGAGACACGATCGATCTGATTCGACTGCCGCCCCTTGAAACCATTGACCGTCCTTATCCACAAGACGAGACCCGGCTGGAAGATGCGTTATGCCAAAGCATCCTGGAGATGATGGCGGCGGCACGCCATGCTCCGGACATCGCCGACCCCCAGGCCGAAGCCATTGCATCTCACTATACCTGGCCTCGTGTTTTTAAACGCACGTTATCCATCTACAGGGATGCGGTTGATCAGAAAACCGGATCGGCCTGCAGAAAAAAAAGATAACGAACGGCGACAAGAAGACCCGGCCCGGCACCCCGGACGCAGGCAGAAAGGGCTGGATGGGAATATCCTCTGGTTTTCGTCTCGGCAGCATCCCGCAAAGAGCCAAGATGCCGGCTTACGCCGGCATCCACACGACACCTGCTGCGAAAGCATGGTTATTGCGTCTGTAATTATTCCCAGAAAAATTGTATCAAGGGGTCCGCGTTGAAACGCTGGATGATCGAATTCGGCCGATACGGACAACCAACCAATGGAAAGGGATCTCAGGCCATGAGGCGAAATGAAAAAGCGGTGTCGGATGCATCGGGTATCGATGCCATTATTCAAAAAGCAACGGTGTGCAGGCTTGGCATGGTCGACGGAAACAGGCCCTATGTGGTTCCCCTGAATTTCGGCTACCGGGGCAATACGCTTTATTTTCACGGCGCGTTGAAAGGCCGCAAGATTGATATCCTTAAAGAAAACCCGAACGTCTGTGTTGAATTCGATATTGCCGTTGAAGCAATAGAGGATGCCGACGCATGCAGCTGGAGCATGAAATTTCAGAGCGTCATCGGATTTGGCAAAGCGTCGATGGTCGAAGGACTGGAGCCCAAACGTCAGGCGCTTGGCATCATCATGGCCCATTATTCCGACAACACGTTCGAGTTTCCTGAAAACAAGGTCAACGCCACGGTGGTGATCAAAGTCGAAATAGAAGAAATGACCGGCAAGCAGTCGGGTTTTTAAGGGGCATGGTTATCCATACAGCCGCCGGGTGGCGATAGGCGGCTGCACCCCGCCCACCGGTGGCGCCAGTCTTCGTGCACGCCCTTATTAAAGGTTGACGGATTGATCATGACCGCAAGACCGGTAAAAGTTGATATCAAGGCCATCGTCCTGTTGATTATCCTGTGTGCCAGTTGGGGACTTCAACAGATTTCAATTAAAATCGCCGTCCAGAGCATTGCCCCCGCGCTGCAGGGAGGCCTGCGATCAATTGGTGCGGCGATCCTGCTATATCTGTGGATGGTCGTGCGCGGGGAAAAAATGGAACTCAATGACGGCACCTTCTGGTGGGGGATGGCCGTCGGCTTGTTTTTTTCCATCGAATTTTTACTGATATATTGGGGACTGGAATTTACCAGTGCATCGCGGTCGGTCATTTTCCTGTATACCATGCCATTTTTTACAGCCATGGGGGCCCACTGGTTTGTGCCGGGAGAATCCCTGGGAAGATCACAACTTGCGGGTCTGTGCTGCGCATTCCTGGGAATTGTGACCGCGTTCAGCGAATCCGTCGGCAAGCCGCAATCCTTGATGATGGCTGGCGACACGATGCTGGTACTGGCAGCCGTCTTCTGGGCCGCCGCCACCATCATGGTAAAAGCCAGCCCGCTTTCCGGAATCCGCGCAAGCCGTGTTTTGCTCTACCAGCTTGTCGTATCCGCCGTCGTGCTGCCACTCGGAGCGGCGCTGCTGGGACAAACGGAGATCACGAATGCGACGCCGCTGGTAATTGGCTGTATCGCTTATCAGATCGTTTGGGTCGCCTTTATCACCTACCTGGCCTGGTTCTGGCTGGTCAGAACCTACCCGGCATCGAAATTGAGTGCATTTTTATTTCTTACGCCGCTTTTTGGCGTGCTGGAAGGCATCATACTGCTCGATGAACGCATCACCTATCGGTTGCTGACCGCCCTTGCCCTGGTATGCATCGGCATCTATATCGTCAATCGCAGGCCAGGCATCGAGTCGTTTAAACCGGTGAGGTTTTCGGCACGAAGGGATTGATCCCATATTTACGGTTTAAAAGCCCCTTCGCCAAATCCCATCCGGTGGCCGTTTGGTCATTGCCGGTTGAGTCGACTGTTGGCGCCGGATAGCCCACGCGCAATCGTTTTTCAACATCCCTACCGCTTCGTTCGAAACGTAAAAACAGCGATGGGGTTTAATTGCGGTGTTTGATGTAGGTGAGTACTTTACTGACCGGCAGTTCGTCGCTCGATGGCCCGTTGCGGATATAGAAAGCTTCGCTTTTGGGGGTCTTGAGAAAAACCGGTTCGCTGGAACGGTTGCACACCACCACGCCGACTGTTCTTCCATCGATCTCGGCAATGCTGAAGTTCAGGTATTTGGACAGCTCGGCGCCGACATGCTGGTTGATCAGGTTTTTAAAATGGAGCATGCACTTGTCCGGGTTCTCGAAACCATCGCTCTCCAGGCCGTTGATCTCACCGCTGTCGCTCACGCCAAGCAGCAGAATGCCGCCATCGGTGTTCATGAACGCGGCAACGGCCTTGAGCCAGGCTATCTCGATCTCCTTGCCCGCTTTGCCGGTATGCAGGTTCATGCGCATGGTGGATTTGAATTCGACTGCACGACCCTCGCCGATGCCGATCAGGCGGCGGATGCTCGCTTCGGGTGAGGTGTGGTCGTACAGGTCTGCGTAATTATCGAAGGTGCGGTCATAGCGCCTGACCATCCAAAAGGAGAGTCCTCCCGCAACCAGCAGCACGATAAACCCGACGACCCAGATAACGGTCTGCCGCCGGGTTACCCCGCCGGTGATGTCCGTCTCCGGAACCAAGACGCCCACCCACGTGTTTCGGTTGGCGTGCTCCAGCGGCCGAAACCCGCCCCACCAGATGCCGTCTTCATGGCGAACGGAAAACACATCTCCGGCATCCTGTTCCCGGGTCGTCCAGGAGGCAACCATCTTGCGGATCACCTGATCATCGATCTGGTCCATGGGCTTGAAATCGGGTAAGCTGCCGCTGGCATCGGGCATGTACAGTTGGGCGTCCCGCCTGAAAATGAAAACGCGGCTGTTCGGGCTGGGCGCGAAGCGGTTGATTTCACGGAACAGATCGTCCAGCAGGATATCGAAGGCGATCACCGTTTGCGGGTCGTCCGCTGCCTGCCCGGAAGAGATCGACGCGGTGACGCCCACGTTGTTGCGACTGTAGAAAACATAGGGTTCGGTCCAGAACACCGTCGCCGCCGACAGGGCCGGCAGAAACCAGGGGCGCTGCCGCGGGTCGTATTGACTGGTTTCCTTTTCCTCGGCCACCGGCTGCTGCCCGGCATCCCAGAGACGACTCGTGGAGAAGCGCCCGGACTCGCCGGTGCGGGTTTCGCTGGTGCGCCAGCCGTCTCCTTCGGCGGCCACGTAATAGCTGTCGCCATTGGTATCCGCCACCGAGATGCCGTAAAGCAGCTGTTCACGTTTCAACAAAGGAAAAAGCAGGCCGTTCAAACCGCCGGTGTCAGCCAGTGATGCCTTGCCGGACGCACACCAGTCCCGCACCATCTCGATGCTGCGGTTCATGGTTTCCGCCAGGGACTGAAACTCGGCGACGGCGCGCGCCGCGGCGCCATCGATAAATTTTTCAGAGATATCGCGCTGGGCCGTGAAAGAAAAATAAGCCACCGGGCCGATGACAGCGGCAGACAGGACGATCATGACCAGAATAAGGTCTCTGGCAAACCGGCGTGACAGCGTTCGTTTGTGGATCATGTGAGTTCAGATATCCGATACAACAACTGTTGTCAATTGTTCAATTGATATTAATTTCAATTAGATGAATAAGATTGAAACCGACGTCAGACCACGTATGCCGTCCTCTTGTTCCATCCAATTCGCCACCCCGGCCGCCGTCATCTGTTCATGAGGTCAGGC
The DNA here is from genome assembly GCF_055467485.1 of Desulfosarcina sp. Classification (NCBI taxonomy): domain Bacteria; kingdom Pseudomonadati; phylum Thermodesulfobacteriota; class Desulfobacteria; order Desulfobacterales; family Desulfosarcinaceae; genus Desulfosarcina; species Desulfosarcina sp. The sequence goes on from NZ_JBUOIV010000049.1 coordinate 37,802, forward strand.
CGGCCTCCTGAAAGTCACGGCGATCCATGTATCTGCACACATGATCGGCAAAACCGACGCCGGCCTCTTCATAGATCACATAGGCGGCATCGATGCCCGCCTCCCTCAACCCGGCAGCCTCATCATCATAACGCACCGAGGCGGTGATCTGCCCCGTATATCCTTTCTCTTTCATCTGGCGAATGGCAAAGGCGCTGGCCTTGGGATCCGGCAGGGTCAGCATGACCAGACCGATACCGGTCGCGGATGGATCGGCGCGCTCCCAGAAATCGCTGTCAGACGCATCGCCGAGTATCACCCGCCGCCCCTTCTCAAGGTGTTTTTCCACGGACGACTTGGAAAAATCGATGCCGACCACCACATCCCCATAACGCCGGCGCAT
>NZ_JBUOIV010000050.1:0-38177 GCF_055467485.1 Desulfosarcina sp.
ATGTTTACTGTGGGCCCCAATACATATTGACCAGTAAATATTACTCCAACTCATCACCAGCCAACCAAAATCATTTTTCAACGTCGGTAGCTACAGGGATCCTTAAAGCTGGGATTGGGCTTATCGGAGTGAAATCGGCCTAAATGCCTGCCTGGGCCGTTTTTTTTATGGGAGGGAAACATAATTTAAGCTTATAAAAAAGGGACTCACGTATAGTTGTAAGTCCCTGTTTTTGTCAAATGGCGCGCCCGGCAGGTATCGAACCTGCGACCCCCAGCTCCGGAGGCTGGTGCTCTATCCACTGAGCTACGGGCGCGAATGTGTCGGCAAAAATAGAGTATCGGCCTGAACAAGTCAAGGCCGTTTTAAACCTGGAACAACTCCCCGGCTGATTTCTCCAGCGCCGCCTTGGCTTCACCCACCACATATAGCGAGCCGGCCACGCACACCGCATCCTCGGGCTTGGAAGTGGCGATGGCATGGCGCACGGCGTCTCCCACGTCCGGGATAATCTGAATGTCGGAGATCAGTGGTTTTGCAGCCGCTTCGAGCGTTTCGGGGGGCAGGGAACGGTCTATTTTGGGCCGGGTAATGATCAGGCGGGCGCAGGGGCCGACCAGATCCTTGAGAATCGCCTCGTAGGGCTTGTCATCCAGGATGCCAGCCACCATGGTGATGCGCCGGCCGGCGAGGGTGTCCTGCAGAAAGCGCCCCAGGCGCCTGGCGGCCATGAGGTTGTGCGCGCCGTCCAGGATCACGTAAGGCTTCTGGGAGACCAGTTCCAGGCGGCCCGGCCAGCGGTTCTGGGCCAGGCCGGATTGGATATGGTCCTTGGCCAGGCGCTCGTGGTCGCGCATGATCAGTTCGCAGCCGGCCAGGGTCAGCGACGCGTTGTCCAACTGGTGGCCGCCCATGAGGCCGGTGCGCATGCCTGCCCAGCGGTGATCCACTCCAAAATAGGAAAACCGGTCGTCGCCGGTGCGCCGCACGCGGAAATCCCGGCCCTTCATGTAAAGCGGGGCCGATCGTTCGTGGGCGGTCTTTTCGATGACGGCCCTGGCGCTTGGCTGGGTCACGCCGGTAACCACCGGCACGCCGGGCTTGATGATGCCGGCCTTTTCTCCAGTGATCGCCGCGATGGTGTTGCCGAGATAGTCTTTGTGTTCCAGCGAGATGTTGGTGATGATGCTCACTGCCGGTGAGACGACATTGGTAGCATCCATCCGCCCGCCCATGCCGGTTTCGACAACGGCGAAGTCGACCTTGCGCCGGGCGAATTCATAAAAGGCCATGGCTGTTGAAAACTCGAAGAAGGTGGGTTCCCGATCGCCCTGGTGGACCGATTTGACCGCCTCCCAGGACGCCACCACCGCATCGTCAGCAATGGGTGTGCCGTCAACGCAGATCCGTTCGTTGAAGCGGATCAGGTGGGGCGAAGTATACAGCCCGACGCGGTATCCGGCAATCCGCAGGATCGTTGCCAGGGCGGAAGCGATCGATCCTTTGCCGTTTGTGCCGGCGATGTGGATGGCCGAAAAGGTGTGCTGGGGATTGCCCAGGCCCTCGAGAATGTTGGTAATGGTCGACAGGCCGAGGACGATACCGAATCGTCTCATGCGGTACATGGCATCGAGGCATTCGGTATAGGCGGGGGTTGGCATGGCGGCGGCTCCTTACCAAACAAAAACCCGGCGGGAAAATGCTCCCTGCCGGGTCATGTCGTCAAACGGGTGTCGCTAACGGTATCTCCTGCTTCTTGCAACAGCGATGCGCTGTCTGCGCAGGGCCTCACGTTCTTTGCGACGACGGAACTCGCTTGGTTTCTCGTAGCTTTTTTTAAGCTTCAAGCGTTTGAACAGACCATCGTTCTGAATTTTTTTCTTCAGAATCCGCATGGCTTTTTCGAGATCGTTGTCGAAGACTTTGACTTCAATTGCTTTCAAACTGGCTCAACCCCCTTACTTTTGCCCATCGCTTTACCAAGTTGGATATGCACTCTTGGGATGGTTATTTCGAAAATTTTAAACGTATTCAATATCAGATTAAAAGGAAGATTTCAACAAAAAGATTTTGTTCAAGGCTTGTAAAGTCGGTGGATACACATCAGTGCCGACGCCGGGGAACCCGCAACGGAAACGGGGAAACGGCGAGGTCTTCACCGTTTCCCCGAAATAAGGATCAATCCAGCTTGGAGACCAGTTCGGCGGTCACGTCCTTGACGCTGGGGGCGCCGTCCAGGGTGATGTACTTCATGGACCCGCCCTTTGCGGCCAGATCCCTGAAATAGTAGGCCGAAGCCAGGGTCCCTACGGTGGTGTCATAGTAGATGTTGTGGCGTTTGTTGATGGCCGCTTCGTCCTGATCGTCATCCCGGGTCTTGAGACCGCCGCCACACACCCGGCACTTGTCGCCGTCGGGCTTGATGGCATCGATGTAGATGTTGTTGGGGTGGTTGTTGTCATTGACGCACAGGCGGCGGCCCATGATGCGGTTCTTGGCGATTTCGCGGTCCAGCAGGATCTCGACGACGATGTCCAGGGCCATGCCGGCATTCTTGAGGGCTTCATCCAGTTTGATGGCCTGGTTTTTGTTGCGGGGGAATCCGTCCAGCAGCCAGCCGTCTTTGCAGTCGGCCTGCTGCAGCCGGTCGAGGATCATGGGAATGGTGATCTCATCCGGAACCAGGTCGCCTTTGTCGATGTAGGCTTTTGCCTTGGCACCCAGTTCGGTTCCCTTGCCGATGTTTTCACGAAAGATCGCCCCGGATTCGATGTGAGGGGTGTTGTACTTGTCTTTCAGGATTGCACCTTGCGTACCTTTGCCGCTGCCGTTGGGGCCAAAAAACAAGATGTTCATTCACTTTCTCCTTTCTGTTTCCCGCGCCGTTCCACAGGAATAGTGAAAATACCAATCGATCCGCGATGCCGGCGGCCACCGGTTCTCACCGGTGGTCGGGAATTTCCGGGAAATCGTCGGACACCGTTCTTTTCATTTCATACGGTTGAGGACCGCATCCGTTTGTTGATGATTGCTTTCAGGCGGGCTGGCACCGAAGTGTGGTTTCTCCAGCTATCCGCGTTAGTACAGAAATGATGGGGGCTTGTCAAGCATCGGCATCGGTTCCGGGTTCTGCGTTCACGGTTCAGGGCTCAGGATTTGGACAGCAGATGGGTTTCGACCCATTTCAGGGCCTCATCCCGGGTGGACAGCTCGCCGGACAGGCGGCCTTCATCCACCCGGCTCAAGATGAGCTTGAAGCGGGGGGAAGGGGAGAGGCCGAAGACCGAGATGAGGTCGTTGCCGCTGATCAGCGGCGGCACGGCGGCTTGGCGGTCCATGTAATCGACGTAGGCGTCCAGCAGACCCTCGCTGAAATCGATGAAGCCGCGGTCCCTGTCCTGCATGCCCTCTCCCTTGGCCATGATGTCGGCCATGGCATGCACGATGATCGGCAGGGTCAGGTCGCCGCATCGGTTGAAGAAGCGGACCGTGCCCGCGCGGCCGAGGCTGCCGTTTTTCGATGCCAGATACAGGAAGAGCGGCCGGATGTGGTGGCGGACAACGGCATCGGATACACGGCGCTGACGCGTGGACAATTTCAAGCGGCGGTCGATTGCCGCGGCGATGGCCGCACTCTTTGCGGCGTGGCCGTGAAAACGGACCCGGCCATCCCTGTCGACCTGCCGGGTGGCCGGTTTGCCCACGTCATGCAAAAGGGCCGCATATTTCAATACGGCCGCGTGCCCGGCCAGTTGTGCGCCTCCGGCGATGCCCGCCAGGCGCGGGAACCGGGTGTGACATGTGGACAACAGGGTTTCCAGCGCTGCGTACACCCGGAGGCTGTGATCAAATACATCGAAGGAGTGATGGCGGCTTTGCGTGCAGCCGACGGCGGGTTGCAGTTCCGGGAAAATCGCCGTGAGCAGTCCGCTGGCGGCCATGCGCACGATGACGGGTGAGGAGTCGGCGACGGAGAATATCTTGACCAGTTCCGCCCAGACCCGCTCTCCGGCGACGCCGCCGACAAGGTGCCGATGCCTGCCGATGGCCGCCTCGGTCTCCGGGTCGATGGAATAGTGCAGCACGGCCGCCATGCGATAGGCCCGGACCAGCCTGGCCGGGTCTTTCTCGAAGGCCGTCGGCGAAACCATGCGGATCTGTTGTTGCCGCATATCCGCCCGTCCGCCGGTGCAGTCCACCAGGCGCCGCGCCTTGACGTCGTAGGCCATGGCGTTGATCGTGAAATCCCGCTGGCGCAGATCGGTTTCGATGGTTGGGTGCTCAAGCGGCGTGATGTCTATTGTCGTCTGCGAGGATGCGACCCTTAATACCTCGAAGCCCTTTTTGCCCAGATCGATGACTCTGCCGCCGGTCATTTGCGCGATCTGTCCGGCGGTGCTGACGATATCCCCTGCCACCACGAGGTCGATGTCCGCCGGGGGAAGTCCTGCCAGCAGATCGCGTACGATGCCGCCGACCAGGTAGATGCCATCGGGATTGTCGGGCAGGAAATTGAGGTCGATACCATCTAACTCATTCATTTATCACCTAAAAAATAACCATTCGGATGCCGGTTCCCTCGGTCGGGCGAGCGGTGGCGGCAACGCGCGCGTCGGCAGGTTCAAATTCCCTTGACACCAGCGGATTCATGGTATAAAAATTTTACTTATTCTCACGGATAGACCCGTCTGGTGGGGTAAATTCGAATAACTTCTATCACAAAAACACGCATATTCCTCCAAAAAAACCAACAGTCCAACCCAATTCACCCGAAAGGCTCTGTCGTAAAGTGAAATCCGAAATGCTGGCTTAGGGTGTAAAACCTCGTCGCCACCGGTGGCAACCGGATATCGGGGTCACTGTTGTTTGCCTCTTCAAGTGAATTGCTATTGCCGGGCAGCCGTTGCAGGTGATGTGCGCTAATCAATCCTAAAATGGGGTGTGTTGATGAACATCGTAGAACTGAAAAACAAGAAGATCAATGAATTGACCAAACTGGCCAAGCAGCTCAATATCGACGGTGCTGCCGGCATGCGTAAGCAGGAGCTGATTTTTTCCCTGCTCCAGGCCCAGATAGAGAAGGACGGGCTGATTTTCGGCGAGGGAACGCTGGAGATCCTTCCCGACGGGTTCGGCTTTCTGCGGGCGCCCAACTACAACTACCTGCCCGGCCCCGACGACATCTATGTTTCGCCGTCGCAGATCAGGCGGTTCAACCTGAGAACGGGCGATACGGTCTCCGGCCAGATCCGTCAGCCCAAGGAGTCCGAACGCTATTTTGCCCTGCTGAAGGTGGAGGCCGTCAACTATGAAGATCCGGAGGTGGCCCGGGAAAAGATCCTTTTCGACAACCTGACGCCCCTGTATCCGGAAGACAAGGTCAACTTGGAAAACGAACCGGAGAACTATTCCGCCCGGATCATGGACCTCTTGACGCCCATCGGATTCGGCCAGCGCGGTCTGATCGTGTCGCCGCCCCGTTCCGGTAAGACCATGCTGCTCCAGTGCATCGCCAACTGCATCGTGAAGAACCACAAGGATATCGTGCTCTTTGTCCTGCTCATCGACGAACGCCCGGAAGAGGTCACGGACATGCAGCGGTCGGTGAAAGGGGAGGTGATCAGCTCCACCTTCGACGAGCCGGCCGAGCGCCACGTCCAGGTGGCCGAGATGGTCATCGAAAAGGCCAAAAGGCTGGTCGAGCACAAAAAGAACGTGGTGATCCTTCTGGACAGCATTACCCGTCTGGCCCGCGCCTACAACTCGGTCATGCCCCCCAGCGGCAAAATCCTCTCCGGTGGCGTGGACTCCAATGCCCTGCAGCGGCCCAAACGGTTTTTCGGTGCCGCCCGCAACATCGAGGAGGGCGGCAGCCTGACCATCATCGCCACCGCCCTGGTGGACACCGGATCACGCATGGACGAGGTGATCTTCGAGGAGTTCAAGGGCACCGGCAACATGGAGATCCAGCTGGATCGCCGACTGGCCGACAAGCGCATCTTCCCGGCCATCGACATCAAGAAATCCGGTACCCGCAAGGAGGAACTGCTCCTCGACGAACTCACCCTGAACCGCGTCTGGATACTCAGGAAACTGTTTGCCTCATTGAATCCGTCGGACAGTCTCGAATTTTTACTTGAAAAAATGAACGGAACAAAGGATAATGCAGATTTCCTGGATTCAATGAACGCTTAAAATATTTACAGGGGGTTGAAATTACAATGAAAGCCAGCATCCATCCGGAATATCACGAAACCACCATCCAGTGTGCCTGCGGCAACACTGTCGAGGTTGGTTCAACGAAACAGGACATACGCGTGGAGATCTGTTCCAACTGCCACCCGTTTTTCACCGGCAAACAGAAGCTGATCGATACGGCGGGCCGCATCGAACGGTTCAGAAAAAAATACGAAAAGTTTCAGAATCAGTAGCGCTCCTGCTGTGTCTTCCCATTGGCTTCGTCCGGTGCCCGGCTTGAAAACCGGCACCGGGACCTGCCGGCCCTGACCATTCCCGTACCTTTTTGTATATCACCGAAACGGACCTGCCGCCCTTAGCGAAACCGTTGAATGGTTGCGCAGGCATTTCCGTCATGGATAGGTGGTGCGACATGTTTGACAAATTAAAGGGTGTTGAAGATCGTTACCAGGAACTGGAGCGACTGTTGTCCGATCCGAAGGTGGTCGCCGACAGAGACGCTTATCAAAAGTATATTCGGGAGCATGCGGAGATTTCACCCGTCGTGGCCGCCTTCAGGGAGTTCAAGCGGGTGGACCGGGAACTGGATGACAGCCTCGAATTGATGCACGATGAAGATCCCGACATGAAGAAGATGGCCGGCGAGGAGGTTGACCGGCTGGAGCGGGAAAAAGAGACACTGGAGGAAGAACTCAAAATCCTTCTGGTTCCCAAGGACCCGCTGGACGACAAGAACGTGATCCTGGAGATCCGTGCCGGCACCGGCGGCGATGAAGCCGGGCTTTTCGCCGGCGACCTGTTCAAGATGTACCAGCGATATGCCGACGCCCGCGGATGGAAGGTGGATGTGATGGACCACCATACCACCGGCGTCGGAGGGCTCAAGGAGATCATTGCCAACGTTAACGGCAAGGGGGCCTACAGCCGCCTGAAGTTCGAAAGCGGCACCCATCGGGTTCAGCGGGTGCCCACCACCGAGACCCAGGGACGGATTCATACGTCTGCCGTGACTGTGGCCGTGCTGCCCGAGGCGGAGGAGATTGAAGTCAATATCGACGCCAACGAGCTGAAAGTGGATGTTTTTCGATCCTCCGGGCCCGGCGGCCAGTCGGTCAATACCACCGATTCGGCCGTGCGCATCACCCACTTGCCCACCGGCCTGGTGGTGACCTGCCAGGACGAAAAATCCCAGCACAAGAACAAGGCCAAGGCGCTGAAAGTGCTGCGTTCCCGGCTCTTGGACCAGATGATCCGGGAGCAGGACGAGGAGCGCTCCCAGAATCGCAGAAGCCAGGTGGGCAGCGGCGATCGCAGCGAGCGTATCAGGACCTACAATTTCCCCCAGGGCCGGGTCACCGACCACCGCATCGGATTGACCCTGTATCGACTGGAATCCATTCTCCAGGGCGACGTGGACGAGGTCATCGATCCCCTGATCACCTACTACCAGAGTCAGGCACTCCAGCATGCCGAACGCGTCGACGGATAAACCGTCACCCTGGACCACCCTGGACCTGGTTAAATGGACGGCAGGCTATTTCAAGGGCCACCAGGTTGAAAACGCCCGCAGCGAGGCGGAAATCCTGCTGGCCCATACCTTGAAAGCCCGGCGCATCGACCTCTATCTGAATCACGATAAACCCCTGTGCGAAGGCGAGCTCAAGCACTTCAAATCCCTGATCAAAAGACGGGTTGACGGCGAACCCGTGGCCTATATTACCGGTACCCGGGAATTCTGGTCTCTGGCGCTGGCGGTCAATCCGTCGGTGCTGATTCCCCGGCCGGAAACCGAATGCCTGGTGGAGGCGGTGCTGCCATTCCTCGACGGTCACGCCGGATTGATGAAGCGGGTGCTGGAGATGGGGGCGGGTTCCGGTGCCGTCATCATTGCCCTGGCCCACGAGCATCCCGAGCATCGCTATGTGGCCATGGACCGGTCCATCACTGCCCTGCAAACGGCCCGCAAAAATGCCCGGATGCACAAGGTGGACAGCCGAATCGACTGGTTCTGCGGAGATTGGGAGGCGGCCCTGGCGCCGGATCGCGAGGCCTTCGACCTGGTTGTTTCCAATCCGCCTTATATCCGCAGCCGCGATATCGACGGCCTGCAGCCGGAAATCCGCAATTACGAGCCTCGCATGGCCTTGGATGGGGACCGCGACGGCCTGAGGTGCATTCGACATATCATCGAGTCGGCCCACCGATACTTGAGACCCGGGGGTCTGGTCGCGCTGGAGATGGGGTATGACCAGAAAAAGGATATCCAGGCCATCGCCGGGGAGGTGGGAAAATACGGGCCACCGCAAATCATCAAGGACTACAGCGGGCATGATCGTGTCGCGCTGATGGTAAAAAAACCCGACGCGCAAAGTTGAATGATGAGGGCAAAACGTTCGTGATACCTGCCCGTTGCATCCAGGAATGCGGAGGGTTGGCAAAAGGCGGTGGCTCTTGCGGTCAACGTCCGGCGCGCTTTCAGCGCTCAGCCTTGAGCGTCGAGCTTAAAAAAGGCTTGCGGCCCCATACTAATTTTGTTATTTAAACTCGTTTTAAAACCACACGCCCGTGGACCTGATCCCGGTGCTTTCATTGGAAAGTCGGATCGAGGGGTGAAGCGGGCGAAGGAAAAACCAACCTAAAAGGAGAAAACCATGGCGTACGTAACAATGAAGGAACTGCTGGAAGCCGGTGTTCATTTCGGTCACCAGACCAAGCGCTGGAACCCCAAGATGAAACCGTATATTTTCGGGGCCAGAAACGGCATTTACATCATCGATCTTCAGAAAACCGTGAGAATGTTCAGGGATGCCTATGACTTTATCGTGGACACGGTCGCGTCCGGTAAGACGGTCCTGTTCGTGGGCACGAAGAAGCAGGCCCGTGAGTCCATTTACGAAGAGGCCAACCGGGCCGAAATGTTCTATGTGCAGAACCGTTGGCTGGGTGGCATGCTGACCAATTTCCAGACCATCAAGAAAAGCGTCGACCGCCTGAACTACCTCAACACGATCGAAAACGACGGATCCATCAACCTGTTCCCCAAAAAAGAACGCCTGAAACTGGGCAAGGAACGCCTGAAACTGGACAGCACGCTGGGTGGTATCCGCACCATGACCAAACTGCCCGGCGCCATGGTTGTCATCGATCCGGGCAATGAAGCCATTGCCGTCCGCGAGGGGCGTCGCCTGGGCATTCCCATCGTGGCCATCGTGGACACCAACTGTGATCCCGACTTGATCGATCACGTCATTCCCGGAAATGACGATGCCATTCGGGCGATTCGACTGGTGACCTCGAAAATGGCCGATGCCTGCATCGAGGGCAAGGATCGGTACAACGAACGCCAGCAGGCCAAAGCGGACAAGGGTGAAGTGGAAACCGAACTGGAGAGCGCCGCGGCCGAGCTCAAGCCCGGTGAACGCAAAGTGATCTCCGATGGCACCGACGGGCCGGTGGTCGAAATTATCCGCAAAGGCACCGCCCCTGCCGAAAACAGTGAACCTACAGAGGAGGCCGCAACTGAAGCAGCCGCATCCTCTGAAGCAGAATCGACGGGAGAATAATTCACATGTCAGGTATCAGTGCAGCAATGGTCAAAGAACTCCGGGAAAAGTCCGGTGCCGGTATCATGGATTGTAAAACAGCCCTGGGCGAGTGTGACGGTGACCTTGAAAAGGCCATCGATTTCCTGAGAAAAAAAGGAATCGCCACCGCAGCCAAACGCGCCGGCCGAGCTACTTCCGAAGGCACCGTACAGTCATATATTCATATGGGCGGCAAGATCGGCGTCATGGTGGAAGTGAACTGCGAAACCGATTTTGTGGCCAAGACGGATGATTTCAACGAATTCGCCAAGAATATCGCCATGCATATCGCCGCCACCAATCCGGTGGGCATCGTTCCCGAAGACGTCCCCCAGGCGGTGGTCGACCGGGAGCGGGAAATCTACAAGGCGCAGGTGCTCGAGATGGGCAAACCCGAGCAGATGGTCGAGAAGATTGCCGAGGGCAAGCTGAACAAGTTCTTCAAGGACAGCTGCCTGATGAATCAGCAGTACGTCAAGGAACCGGACAAGACGATCGCCGATTATCTCAATGAAGTGATCGCCAGGACCGGTGAGAAAATCACCATCAAACGATTCGCCAGATTTCAAATCGGAGCGGAATAGCGGTGGCCGCCAAATTCAAACGGATCCTGCTCAAGCTCAGCGGTGAAGCCCTGATGGGTGATCAGGGCTTCGGTATCTGCCCCGATATGCTCTCCTACGTGGCAGAAGAAGTCCGCTCCATCGTCGACCTGAAGGTGCAATTGGCCATCGTGGTCGGCGGCGGAAATATTTTTCGCGGTGTGGCGGCCGGTTCATTTGGCATGGAGCGGACATCGGCCGACCACATGGGCATGCTGGCCACGGTGCTCAACAGCCTGGCCTTGCAGGATGCGCTGGAGAAACGGGGCATCCAGACACGGGTGCAGACGGCTATTTCCATGCATGAGGTGGCCGAACCGTACATTCTTCGCCGGGCATTGCGGCACCTGGAAAAAGGGCGGGTGGTCATTTTTGCCGCCGGGTCCGGAAACCCCTATTTCACCACCGACACGGCCGCCGTTCTGCGTGCCAAGGAAATTCATGCGGAGATCTTGCTCAAGGCCACCAAGGTCAACGGGCTTTACGACTCCGATCCCGAACGCAATACCGACGCCCTGTTCATTAAAACCATCAGCTATATGGAAGTGCTTGAAAGGCAGCTTCGTGTCATGGACATGACGGCCATTTCCCTTGCCATGGACAATCAGCTGCCCCTGATGGTGTTCAACTTGAAAGAAAAGGGCAACATTCAAAAGGTGGTCAGCGGAGAAGAGGTCGGAACCCTGATCGGCGGCTAAACGCCTGTTCGACCCCCTACCCACCGCTTCAACGCTCTTCCCCCGTGAAAACGAGGTGACTCAGCCATGATTGAATCGACACTTCAGGAAACCAAAGACCGGATGGGCAAAACCATCGCCGATCTCAACAACGAGCTCAAGCGGGTAAGAACCGGACGGGCGTCTCTATCTTTATTGGATGGCATCCGCGTGGATTACTACGGCACCCAGACGCAACTGAACCAGATGGCGTCGCTGTCGGTGCCCGAAAGCCGCCTGATCGTCATTCAACCATGGGATGTCTCGGCCATCAAGGAGATCGAAAAGGCCATTTTAAAATCCGATCTCGGGTTGACCCCGTCCAGTGACGGCAAACTGATCCGGATTGCCATCCCGCCGCTGACCGAGGAGCGACGCAAAGAACTGGTCAAGGTGGTCAGCAAGATGTGCGAGGAACACAAGATCGCCGTCCGCAACATCCGCCGGGATTCCAACGAACTGCTCAAGGGGTTTAAAAAAGACGGCGATATTTCGGAGGACGATGCCTTTAAGGCCCAGGACAGTGTCCAGAAAATCACCGATGAGTACATCGGCCGCATCGACGAGATATACAAAAGCAAAGAGAAAGAGATCCTTGAATTCTAGTTCATCCTCTTCAACGCGGAATGAACTCGACCCCGACCGGATGCCCAACCACGTTGCCATTATCATGGACGGCAATGGCCGCTGGGCTAAAAAACGTTTGCTGAACCGCATCAGCGGGCACGAAAAAGGGGCGGACGCCGTACGGACCATTGTGCAGACCGCCCGCAAGCTCAATATCGCCGCACTCACCCTTTACGCCTTCTCCACCGAAAACTGGCAGCGGCCTCAACCTGAAATTTCCGGGCTCATGCTGTTGCTGCGGCGTTTTCTGGCGTCTGAACGCCAAACGCTGATCGACAATGAGATCCGGCTCAACACCATCGGCCAGATTGACCGTCTGCCCAAAGCGGTGCGCGACAACCTCAAGGCGGTCATGGATGACACCGCAACCAATACGAAGATGGTCCTGAACCTGGCCCTGAGTTACGGGGCGCGCGCAGAAATCGTCGAGATGGTCCAGCAGATCGCTTCCAAAGCCCGGCAGGGCACCGTGGATCCGGATGCGATAACCGTCGATACCATTGCCGATCACCTCTACACCCGCGGGATGCCGGAGGTGGACCTGTTGATCCGGACCAGCGGTGAAATGCGCGTCAGCAACTTTCTCCTTTGGCAGATCGCCTATGCGGAGATCTTTTTTACGCCGACCCTCTGGCCCGATTTCGGTGAAGATGAGTTCGTGACGATCCTCAAGGATTACCAGCACCGGGAGCGTCGTTTCGGCGCGATCCCTATAACCCAGCCCGGACAGCAACGGCCCTAAGGAGGCCCATGCACCTGAAACGCTGGATCACCGGAATTGTCGCTCTGCCGGTCATCTACCTGCTGGTCTCGGCGGGTGGCATGGTCTTTACCCTGTTGATTGCGAGCGTCAGCCTGGTGACCCTGTGGGAGTTTTACCGGGCAGTTTTCAAACCGGGCACCGACGGTCCCATGCGACTGATTCCACTTATCGGGCTCTGTCTGGCCCCGGTGATCGTCTGGTCGGTCTACCGGGGTGCGATGATCCACGCGCCGCTGATTCTCGCCGTGGATCTGATCGTCGTGGCCGGCCTGACCCTGCCGCTTTTCAAGAACGATACCCAGGCCCCCCACCTGGTGGGCAAACAGGTGCTGGGACTGGTCTACATTCCTGTTTTTCTTTCTTTCCTGGTCCTCATCCGCTTCGGCGAGGATGGCGCAGGATGGATTTTCTGGCTGCTCTGCATCGTTGCCGCCGGTGACACCGGGGCCTTTTATTCCGGCACCTACCTGGGTCGCCGCAAGCTTTGCCCCTGGGTAAGCCCCAAAAAAACGATCGAGGGCAGCCTGGGCGGGCTGGCCGCCAATGTTGCGGTCGCTCTGGTATTTAGGATGCTCCTGCTGCCTTCGCTGACGGTCCTGCCATGCATTGTTTTTGCACTGGTCATCGGCATCGCCGGACAGGTGGGTGACCTGTTTGCATCAGAATTCAAACGATCGGCCGGCATCAAAGACTCCGGTTCGCTGCTTCCCGGCCACGGCGGCTTTCTCGATCGGCTGGATGCCCTTCTGTTTGCCTCGCCGCTTGCCTATCTGTTGAAAATCAGTATATTCTGACTGAAATTGCAAATACGTCGCCAGAGACTCGAACGACCATGAAATCACTTTCCATACTGGGTGCAACCGGCTCGATTGGCTCCAATGCCCTCGAAATCATAAGACAATTCCCGGATCGGTTTACGGTGAACGCGCTCACGGCGAAGACCCGGGTGGCGGCGCTGGCCCGGCAGATCGTCGAGTTCACCCCCCGGCTGGCCGCCGTAGCCGATGCCGAGCATGCCAGACAATTGAAGGCGCTGCTGCCGCCGGCCGCAGAGGTCGAGATTGTTTTTGGCGAAGCGGGGTATGTCGAAGCCGCCACCTGTCCGGAAACCGACATGGTCCTGGGTGCCATGGTGGGGGCGGCCGGTTTGGCACCGACCCTGGCAGCCATCGACGCCGGCAAGGACATCGCTCTGGCCAACAAGGAAACCCTGGTCATGGCCGGGGCGATCGTCATGCAGAAAGTCGCCGACCGTGGCGTCAAGCTGATGCCCGTGGACAGTGAGCACAGCGCCATTTTCCAGAGCATGGCCGGTCACGGTCGTAATGGGATCCGCGAGATCCTGCTGACCGCGTCCGGCGGCCCGTTTTTGAACCGGCCGGCTGCGGAATTCACGTCAATCACTCCGCAGGACGCCCTGCAGCACCCCAACTGGTCCATGGGCAGCAAAATTACCATCGATTCGGCGACCCTGATGAACAAGGGCCTGGAAGTGATCGAAGCCCGATGGCTGTTTGGCATCGACTTCTCCCGGATCAAGGTCGTGGTCCACCCCCAGAGCATCGTTCACTCGATGGTCGCCTACCAGGACGGAGCCGTGTTGGCGCAGATGGGCGTGCCGGACATGAAAGGGGCCATTGCCTACGGTCTGTCCCATCCCGAGCGCCTGCCGCTGGATGTTCCGTCCCCCGATTTTGCCCATATCGGCCAGCTGACTTTCGAAGCGCCGGACCGGGAGCGGTTTCCCTGCTTGGCCCTGGCGTATCGGGCCGGTGAGCAGGGCGGGACCCTGCCTGCGGTGCTCAATGCCGCCAACGAAATGGCCGTGGCCGCGTTTCTGGACAACCGACTGCCTTTTGTGGGAATATACCCGATCATCGATCAGACCCTCAACCTTCATTGCGCAACAACTGGCCCGGACCTGGGCCAGCTCATCGAGGCGGACCGCTGGGCCAGGGAGACGGCCCTCGGGCTGATCCGCCGGCAGGAGCGTTAACGTATCGCCTATGACCACTAATATTTTTGCCTTTGTCGTCGTTCTCGGCATTCTGATTTTCTTCCATGAGCTGGGCCATTTCCTCGTTGCCAGACTGTTTGGGGTCGGTGTGGAGAAATTCTCACTGGGCTTCGGGCCGCGCCTGTTCGGACGAACCGTGGGGATGACCGACTACCGCATTTCCGCCATTCCGCTGGGGGGCTACGTCAAGATGGTGGGTGATGAACCCGATGCCGAGCTTGCAGCGGAAATGATCCCTTATTCGTTCACCCACAAGCACGTGTTCAAGAAGATCATGATCGTGGCGGCCGGCCCGTTTTTCAACCTGCTGCTGGCGGTCATCATCTATGCCGGCTTTTTCACCTTCATCGGCACCGAGGATATCCGCCCGGTCGTCAACCATGTGGCCAAAGAGAGTCCGGCGGCCCGGGCGGGCCTGCAGCCCGGCGATGTGGTGGTGGCCATCGACGGGGCAACGGTGGCTTCCTGGAGCGACATCAACCGTCTGATCGCCGATGGCAAGGGCCGTGCCGTGCGCATCAGCGCCAAACGCGAGGATGCCGTTTTCGCTGTTTCGGTCACCCCCCAGACCAAGGTGGCCAAGGATATTCTTGGGGACGATGCCCCCTACTACGACGTCGGTTTTTCCGGTTTGGCGCCCTTGAAGGCGGTGGTCGGAGAAGTGGCCGACGGTTACCCGGCCAAAAAAGCCGGTATGCAGCCAGGGGACCTGATTGTCGCCATTGACGATCAGCCGGTTGACAGCTGGAACACGATGAAAGCGATCATCTCCCAGAGCAACGGCGAGCCGATGGCGCTGCGAATTGCCCGCGGGGAGGAGATCCTCACGGTCGATATCGTGCCGGTTCTGTTCAGCGAGGAAAACGTGCTCGGGGAGAAGGTGGACAGCTACCGGATCGGCATTTCCACGCCGGGCATCGATATTCCCGAGGCCGATCGCATCACCATCAAACGGGATCTTTTTGAGGCGATCGCAGAGAGCGTCGATCAGACCTACCAGATCTCACGGCTGACCCTGCTCAGCATCGGCAAGCTGATCAAGGGGACGGTATCCACCAAGACATTGGGCGGACCGATCATGATCGCCGAAATGGCCGGTCAGCAGGCCAAGGCGGGGCTTACCAACCTGATCTTTTTCATCGCCGTGCTGAGCATCAACCTGGCCGTGCTCAATTTTCTGCCCATTCCGGTCCTGGATGGCGGTCACCTGATGTTTTTTTTCATCGAGGCGGCCATTCGGCGCCCCATCAATATCCGCATGCGCGAGATTGCCCAGCAGGCCGGTATTTTTATCCTGATTCTGCTGATGATTTTTGTGTTCTACAATGATATCATGCGCATATTTTCCAGCTGATGGATCAAAAATCTAATGTTGAATGTTAAATTTATAATTATGAATAAAGGCATGCTATCGATTTTTTAATAGACAGAATGCCTCCATTCCAAATTCAACACTCAAAATTCAAAATTACTTTGGGACAATCATGCCGCAACGAATCGAAATCACCTTAAAGGAGCAGCTGTTAGACGCGGAAGGGCAATCCCTTCGCCTCAAGGCCAAAAACTATTTTGACATCGATCTGCAGCGGGTGCGCACCGTACATATTGTCACCATCGATGCGGATCTGACGGCCGACCAGGTCGAGCGGGCACGCACGGAGATATTCACCAATCCGGTGACCCAGGTGTCGTCCCTGGAGCCGCTGGATGTGGATTTCGACTGGATCGTCTGGGTCGGGTACCGTCCCGGTGTCCGGGACAATCCCGGCGCCACCGCTGTCGAGGCGGTGGAAGACTTGCTGCGCCTGCAGCTGAAAGCCGGTCAGGCGATCTACACGTCAAAACGATATTGCCTGAAGGGCAACGGCCTCACCCGCCCGGATGCCGAAAAAATCGCCGGCGAACTGCTGGCCAACGACATCATCCAGCAGTGGGCGGTCTTTGATCGCAGCCAGTGGGACCCGGCCATCGGCATCGGGTACGTCATTCCCAAGGTGATGCTCGACCACCAGCCCGAAGTCGCCACCCTGGCCATCGACAGCGATGAGACGCTGACCCGGCTCAGCGACCAGCGCAGCCTGTCTCTGAACCCCCGGGACATCCCCACCATCCGGTCCTATTTTCTCAAGCCGGAGGTGCAGCGCCAGCGCCGGCAGGTATCGCTGTCAGACCCCACCGACGTGGAGCTGGAATACATCTCCCAGGCCCGCAGCGATCACTGCAACCACAACACCTTTGGCGGCCGCTTCCACTACCGGGATTTAGAGACCGGCAAAGAAGAGACCATCGACAGCCTGTTCAAGACCTATATCCAAGGCCCCACACTGGCGCTGAAGGAGCAGAAACCGTGGGTCGTCTCCGTGCTGTGGGACAATGCCGGGGTGGGTCGTTTTGACGCGGGCCACCACTACGTGATCACCGGTGAAACCCACAACTCACCCTCCAACATGGAGGCTTACGGCGGGGCCATTACCGGCATCGTGGGCATCTACCGGGACCCCATGGGCACCGGCAAAGGCTCGAGACTGATCATGGGCAGCTACGGCTACTGCGTGGGGCCGCGCGACTATGCGGGAGATCTCAAACCGCGACTACACCCCCGTCGCCTCCTGGACGGCGTGATCGAAGGGGTGCGCGACGGCGGCAATAAAAGCGGCATTCCCACGCCCTTCGGGCAGGTGATGTTTCATCCGGGGTATCTCGGAAAATGCCTGGTTTTCGTAACGGCCCTGGGTATCATGCCGGCAACGATCAACGGCGAACCCTCGGACCAAAAGACCATCCTGCCCGGCGACCTGGCCATCATGCTGGGCGGCCGGGTGGGCAAGGACGGCATCCACGGCGTGACGGCCTCTTCGGCTTCCTTTTCGGAACACACACCGGCCGGCCACGTCCAGATCGGCGATCCTTACACCCAGAAGAAGATGCACGATTTTCTGCTGGAGGCCCGCGACGAAGGGCTGATTCGCTTCATCACCGACAACGGCGGGGGCGGGCTCTCCTCGTCCATCGGCGAGAGCGCGCTTTTTTCCAATGGATGCGACATCCAACTGGAAAAGGTGCCCCTGAAATACGATGGATTGGACCAGTGGGAGATTTGGATCTCCGAATCCCAGGAGCGCATGACCGTGGCCATCGACCCCGCGCACCTGGACCGCTTCATGGCGTTGAGCCGGCAGCATGCCGTCGAAAGCAGTGTCATCGGTACCTACACCGATACCGGCAAGCTTCATATCTCTTACAACGGGGCCACCTGTGCCTACATCGATCTGGACCTGCTCACATCAGCCTTTCCCCAGTGGGTGTTCGAGGCCGTCTGGCGGCCGCCGGCCCTGCGCGGCCTGACCGAGCCCGTGCTGGGCGCACCGGAAGATTGCGAGTCCCTGATCCTGGACATGCTGGGGCGCCCCAACATCTGCTCCAAGGAGTGGGTATGCCGCCAGTACGACCACGAGGTGCAGGGCACCAGCGTGATCAAACCCCTGATCGGCGCCGGCCGGGATGTCCCCACCGATGCGGCCGTCATCCGCCCGGTGCTGACCTCGCAGCAGGGCCTGCTCTTTTCACAGGCGTTGATCCCCATGATCTCGGCCATTGATGCCTATCACATGACCACCTGCACCATTGACGAGGCCGTGCGCCGGGCCATCGCCGTGGGTGGGGATCCGGAGCATCTGGGCGGGGTGGATAATTTCTGCTGGCCCACGATCCAGTACGATCCGCTGAAGAATCCCGACGGCAAGCACAAAGCCGCTCAACTGGTGCGTTCGTGCAAAGCGCTCAAAGCGATGTGTATGGCCTATGGCATACCGCTGCTCTCCGGCAAGGACTCCATGTACGTGGATGGTCATCTGCCGGGCCGCTATGGCGAAACCCACAAGGTCTCGGCGCTGGAGACGCTGCAATTCTCGATTACCGGTGTGATCAAGGACGTCGGCCGATGCCTCACCATGGATGCCAAAGTCCCCGGGGACCGGGTCTGGGTCGTGGGGATCACCAGAAACGAACTGGGCGGCTCGGAGTACTACGAGCACCTGGGCCATGTGGGCCTGAATGCCCCCGTCGTCGATCCAGAAAGCTTTGCCGCCTGCTATCGCAGCATGGCGAAAGCGGTCGAGAAGGGGCTTCTGGCATCCTGCCACGGCATTTACCGAGGCGGGCTGGCCGTCCATCTGGGCCTGGTGGCCATGGGCGGCGAACTGGGCCTGGCGGTGGACCTGCGCCAGGTGCCCTCGGATGGCGTCGACCGCGACGACACCCTGTTGTTCTCGGAAAGCGCCGGCCGGTTCGTCGTGACTGTTGCGCCTGAGAACCAGGATGCTTTTGAACGGCTGATTGACGGGCATCCGGCAGCCTGTGTGGGAGAGGTGACCGAGACGCCTCAACTGGAAATCACCGGCATCGACGGCCAGCGCCTGGCCGCCTTGCCTGTCGAACGGATGAAATCGGCCTGGAAAGGGCCTTTTGGGGATCTGATATGAGCACAAAACCGAACGTACTGGTGCTGACGGGTTTCGGACTCAACTGTGATCATGAAACGGCGTATGCCTTCGAGCTTGCCGGGGCATCGGCCAAACGGGTGCACATCAACGCCCTGATTGCCGGCGACGTGCGCCTGGATGATTTCCAGATCCTGGCCTTTGGCGGGGGCTTCAGTTGGGGAGACGATCACGGCGCCGGAGTGATCCAGGCCCTGCGCCTGAAAACGAACATCGGCGACCGCCTGCTCGATTTCGTGGCCGCCGGAAAATTGATCATCGGCATCTGCAACGGATTCCAGACCCTGGTCAACCTGGGATTGCTGCCGGGGATCGATGGGGAATACACCCGACGCAGCGTGGCCCTGACCTACAACGATTGCGGCAATTTTCGTGACCAGTGGGTTCACCTGAAGATCAACCCCGACTCCGCATGCGTATTCACCAGGGACATGCGGACCATCGAGCTGCCGGTCAGGCATGGTGAGGGCAAGTTCTATGCGCTGGGCGATACGTTAGGCACGCTGGCGGACAACGGCCAGATCGTCATGCAGTATGCCCTGCCGGACGGTCAACCGGCCAACGGCGCCTTTCCCCACAACCCCAACGGCTCCCTGGCAGATATCGCAGGGATCTGCGACGCCAGCGGCCGCGTCTTCGGCCTGATGCCGCACCCGGAAGCCTACAACCATGTCACCAACCACCCGGATTGGACACGGCAGGTGGAAAAGCGCAAACGGGCCGGGGGCGGTCGCGGAGACAGCCTGGGGGCCGGGATCAGGATCTTTGAGAATGCCGTCGCCTTTTTCCGTTCAGCCGGTTGACAGCCACCCGGGGTTGCGGCGGTTGTGCCCGGTGACGGGCCGAGCCATCCGGGCGATCACCGGTTCGGCCTGTCCAACCCGTCATCCACCGCGCTCCCCGATTCATCCCGGTAGCAGACAATCGCCCCAACCATGCCCGGCGATCCGGATCGGCCGGTGCGTATTGTCGGCCGGTAACGGCGTCAACGCCGTCAAATCAATGCTGCCCATATAAAATGAAAAAAAAGAGACAACCGACGTCGACCGATTACCGGGTCTATGGGGTCATTCTGCGACTGATGCGGTCCCTGGGACGGATCCCCCGACCCGTTGCCCGCAGACTGGGCAATCTGTTGGGTGCCGCCGGTTTCCTGCTAGACCGGAGACACCGCCAGATCACATTGAACAATCTCGCGTTTGCCATGGGCGCGGAACTGGATGCCAGGCAGAGATGGCAAATGGCAAGGGCCATCTACCATAACCTGGGACAAATCCTGTTGGAGGTGGGGTGGTCCTTGCAGGCGTCCCCGGATGAGTTGAACAGCCGGTTTCGCATCGATGGGCTGGCTAATTACCGCGCCGCTTACGCAAAGGGAAAGGGAGTTCTGGCGATTACCGCCCATATCGGCAACTGGGAACTGTTGTCCATCGTCGCGGACAGGGTGAACATGCCGATCAACGTTCTCTACCGACCGCTGGATTTCATGCCCCTGAACCTTTTTTTTGATAAATTGAGGTCCCGCTTTGGCGCCCGGCTGATCCCAACCAGCCACGCCATGCTGAAAATCGTCAGGGTGCTGAAGAAAAAGGAAGTCGTCGCTATTCTAATGGACCAGAGCGTGGACTGGTACGACGGGGTCTGGGTTGACTTTTTTGGCCGCCGGACGTGCACCAGCAAAGGCATGGCGCTGGTTGCCCTGAAGACCGGGGCCCCGGTGCTGCCGGTTTTTTTATATCGGGAGGCCACCGGTTTTCGTGCCGTGTTCGGTGAAGAGATTCCGCTCGTGGCCACCGGGGATAGAACCAGCGACGTCGAAAGCAACACACTCAATTACAGCAAGGCAATCGAAAAAGGCGTCCGCAGGCACCCCGAGCAGTGGTTCTGGGTCCACCGAAGATGGAAAAAGAGACCCTACTGCCTGTGGCCGAGGGAATGATCATGACTTCTGGCTCATCGCGTAAACGCATAACATGACCCCGTTAAAGAAAAAAAAGATCAAGCGGCTGCTCATCCGATCCACCAACTGGATCGGTGATGCGATCATGACCACGCCGGCGGTTCGCGCCATCCGGCACAACTTTCCCGGCGCCCATATCGGCATGCTGGCCAAACCCTGGGTGGCACCGGTGTTTGCCCACAGCCCGCACGTGGACGAGATCATCATCTACGATGCCAACGGGCGGCACAGCGGAATCGGCGGACCCATCCGCCTGGCCAGGGACCTGAGGACCTACCGGTTCGACGCGGCCATTCTGCTGCAAAATGCCGTCGAGGCGGCTTTGATCGCTTTTATGGCCGGCATTTCCCATCGCATCGGCTTTGACACCGACGCCCGGCGATTGCTCTTGACCCATCCGGTGCGTTGCACCAAGGCGATCAAGGCCATCCATCAGACCGGCTACTATCTCAAGATGATCGAAGGGGCCGGACTGACCGGCGGGGACCGGACGCTCGAGCTGCATCTGGGAGACGAAGACCGGCAACGGGCGGGGCGGATCCTGTCGGCGCACGGCATCACGGCTGACCACCGGGTGGTCGGACTCAATCCCAGCGCTACCTTCGGTCCGGCCAAGCAGTGGTTTCCCGATCGGTACGCCGCCCTGGGGGACCGTCTGAGCAAGCGTCTCGGTGCCACCCTTTTGATATTCGGCGGACCGTCGGACCGTGAGCTGGGACGGGACATTTCCCGGATGATGGCGGTCCCGGCCATTGACCTGAGCGGCCGGACCAGCCTGGGCGAAGCCATGGCATTGATCGATCGCTGTAACGCCTTCGTCACCAACGATTCGGGCCTCATGCATGTGGCGGCGGCGCTGAACACCTCCCTGGTGGCCATTTTCGGCCCCACCGATTCATCAACCACCAGCCCATACAGCCAATCCAGCCGGATGGTGCGGGTACCCATCGAATGCAGCCCCTGCCTGCAGCCGGTCTGCCCGCTGGGGCACCACAACTGCATGAAACGGGTCTCCGTGGACATGGTGTTCGAGGCCATGGAGGACCTGCTGTGAATATCCTCATCGTCAAGCTCAGCGCCATTGGCGACGTGATTCATACGCTGCCTGCATTAAATGCCCTTCGTGAGCACTATCCGCATGCCCACATCACCTGGTTGGTGGAAGCGGCAGCCGCGGATCTGGTTATTGGCCACAGGGCCCTGAACCGTGTGATCGTATCCAGACGCAAGCGTTGGATCAATCAGCTCAAAGGGCCGCAACGGTCAACAGCGCTGTCTGAAATTCGCCGGTTCTGGCGGGAACTGCGTGACACCCGCTACGATATCATCATCGACTTTCAGGCCCTGCTCAAAAGCGGCCTGCTGGTCTGGCTGGCAAAGGGGCGGCGCAAGATCGGATTCGACAAAGGCATGCAGCACCAGGAGCACAGCTACCTGTTGCTCAACGAACGCGTACCGCCCGTGGACATGGAGGTGCATGCCCTGACCCGGGGGTTGATGCTGCTGGGTGCCATCGGCATAGAGGCGAAAGCAGTCGTTTACGATGTTCCCGTGTCAGCTGACGATTGCCGCCGGGTCAGGAGCATGCTGGAAAGCGAGGGCATCGACGGGTCCCGTCCGCTGGTGGCCGTCAACCCCGTGGCCTTGTGGGAAACCAAGCTCTGGCTGAACGATCGTTTCGCGATGCTGGCCGACCGGCTGACCGCTCAATACGGGATCGATGTGGTCTTTACGGGAGGGCCCGGCGACCGGGCGGCGGTCCGCGACATCCGCCGGAGGATGACGACGCCGTCCGTCGACCTTTCGGGACGCACGACACTGAACATGCTGGCGGCACTCTATCAGCGATCGGCGCTTCTGGTGACCACCGATACCGGACCCATGCACCTGGCTGCAGCGGTCGGTACCAAGGTTGTGGCCCTGTTCGGCCCGACCGCCCCCTGGCGCACGGGCCCTTTTGGCGATGGACACCAGGTGATCCGGACAGCGCCGCCCTGCAGCCCCTGTTTCAAACGCCAATGCGATGTGCATCGATGCCGGTGCATGACGGATATTACGGTTGATCAGGTGGCTGGCGCCGTCGGACGGATTCTCCACAGCCCCGACCGGCTCAATGCGGTGCCTTCGTGAACGTCTCAATCATCGTCACGACTTACAATCGTCCCACCGCACTCGTGAAGGTGCTGAATGGGTTGGCTCATCAGACGCGCGCTGCCGACGAGGTCATCGTCGCCGACGACGGTTCGGACCAGGAAACAGCGACGGCCATAAAAGAACTCAGCACGATCGCAACCTACCCGCTGTCGCACATCTGGCATGAAGATCGGGGTTTCAGGGCGGCAAAAATCAGAAATGACGCAATCAGGCGGTCAACCGGAGATTACCTTGTGCTATTGGATGGAGATTGCATCCCCAACCATCATTTTGTAGCGGACCATGTCCGGCTGGCGAGAAAAGGATCTTTCTTTCAGGGTAAACGGGTGCTCGTGGAGAAAACGGCGGCCCGTACATTCGATTGGCCACACGCCAATTCCCCTCGACGGCTGCTGAGGCTGATGCTTTCCGGAGGCCTCGAGAATGCGCACCACCTGCTGCGCTGCCCACTCTACCCGCTGTTGTCCTCACCGGGGCTTTCAGGCACGCGCAGCTGCAACATGGGTATTTTCAGATCGGACCTTTTCGCCGTCAATGGCTTCAATGAGGACTTTGTGGGTTGGGGGCGAGAAGATTCCGAGCTGGTGGCCCGGCTTTACAACTACGGTCTCAAGCGGAACGTGCATCCTTTCATGGCGATTTGCTTCCATCTGTGGCATGCGGAAAACAGCCGTGATCAACTGGCCCATAATGATGAAATCTTGAGAAAGGCGCGACTATCCAATGACTATTACGCTCCTCAGGGACTGGCTAAAAGATCCTGACACCGCTGCCGGCCAAAAAGCCCTGTATTCAGCTGCGGCACTGACCTTTTTTTGCCTGTCGCTGGGCACCGCCCCGTCGACCATCGCCGGCGCCCTGACCGCGGCCATCTGGCTGTTTTCGGGCATTGCCCTGAAACGGCGCCGCATCTACACCTCGACATACTGGTGGCCTGTGTTCGCGCTTATTGTGTTGTATTGGGTTGGCATGCTCTACACGCACGATACCACCGGCATCGGTATGGAGTATGCCGAAAAGACCTATTACTGGCTGTTCGGGCTGTCCGTGGCGGCGATCCCCTTTCACCGCTTCAGCGCCGCCCGATTGGTTCAGGCGTTCATGCTGGGGTTAGGGATCAACGTCATTGCGGCCATTGCCCAGATGGTCTTCCAATTGCCGGATCAACACAATCAACACCGAGGTCTCGGGCCGGATTACAGCACCTTGTCCGCATATCTCATCGTCGGCATCATGATGAGCGCCTTTTTCCTGAACCGGGAGCGAAGGGTCAAGATCAAAATGGCCCTCGTGGGGCTCATCGGGCTGTACTTTTTCCATTTCGTGATCCTTCAGAGCCGGGCCAGCTATGTCGCGCTGGTGCTGTTGGTGCCTTTTATCGGCTACACATTCTTCAAAAAAAGTAAGCTGATTAAAACCATGGCCGTCTGTTTGTTGGTACCGTGCCTGATGATGTTTTCCCCCATTGTTCGAAATCGAGTAGCCGAGACCGTCAGCCAATTGAAGTATCATCTTTACACCGGCGACGAAGCCGCATGGGGAAATAAATATTCTGCGCAGCAGGATCGATTCTACATGTGGAACGGGGCCCTGAGGATTATAAGAAAAAATCCGTTGCTTGGCGTGGGCACCGGGGGATATCAAACAGCGCTGAAAAATTCAGACAGCGATCCCAATGTGCCGCTGATAGCTCATCCCCACAACAATTTTTTATATGTGACAGCGAGTTTCGGTGTCGTGGGGATGGCAGTGTTCTTATGGTTCCTAGTCGTTGGGATTGTCAACGGTTGGCGGCAGAGAAAGACCGTCGAAGGATATTTTGTGTTTTGTGTTTTCCTGGTAATGATAACCACAGGGCTCTTTAATACACAGATACTGGATGTGGGCGCCGCTTTCCTCATATCCCTTGCCATCGGCGTGCAACAATCCTTTTTGCGGAGTGATACATATGACTGATCGAACGCAGGCCCTTCTGTCTGTTGCCATTATTGCCGCAAATGAAGCGGATCGAATTGAAGCGTGCCTCCAAAGCCTTGCTTTCGCGGACGAAGTTATTGTGGTCGTAGATTCGAGAAGCAGAGATAAGACATTGGACATTGCACGATCCTACGGATGTCGAACGTTTTCAAGGGAGTGGCCTGGGTTTGCGAAGCAAAAGCAATATGCGGTTGATTCGGCAAAAAATGATTGGGTGTTGATCCTGGATGCCGATGAACGTGTCCCTGAAGAAACTGCCGAAGGCATTATGCGGTTGCTCACCGCGCCGGACCCGGATATAGCTGCTTATGGATTGTTGAGGAAGAACTTTTTCCACGGGCGATGGATTCGCAGATGCGGGTGGTGGCCTGATCGGGTGGTGCGATTGGTAAACCCGAAAAGAGGCCGCTTCAGCGATCACTGGGTTCATGAGCATTGGGAGGCAAACGGCACGGTTAAAGATATAGGCCTAGTCCTTGAGCATCGAAGCTTTCGCAAATACGCTGATTTGGTCGATAAAATGCAAAATTATTCGACGCTCGCCGCACGGCAGATGAACGAAGCGGGCTGCCGGGTCCGTTGGTGGACACCGGCCTCTCACGGTGTGTGGATGTTTTTCCGAACCTACTTCCTGGAATTGGGGCTGCTGGAAGGCTTCGATGGATTTATGATATCAACCCTCAATGCGGGTGGATCTTTTCTAAAATATGCCAAACTCAGAGAACTTCAACTGTACTAGTGATTGAGATGAAATCCATCCTTACGAT
Source organism: Desulfosarcina sp. (assembly GCF_055467485.1). Taxonomy (NCBI): domain Bacteria; kingdom Pseudomonadati; phylum Thermodesulfobacteriota; class Desulfobacteria; order Desulfobacterales; family Desulfosarcinaceae; genus Desulfosarcina; species Desulfosarcina sp. Next base: position 25,865 of record NZ_JBUOIV010000050.1, read on the forward strand.
CATGCACACCGAAAGCCACCGCAGTTGGGGCGGGCAGGAACTGCGTGTTCTCAGCGAGTGCCTCTGGATGAAACAACAGGGCCACCAGACCATGCTGGTGGCACCCAGAAGATCGCAAATTTACACAAGGGCCCAGTCAGCCGGTCTGAACCTATTCCCTATGTCTTTTTCCAATCTGACGGCCGTGGTTGACTGCTTTCGCCTCAGGGGGCTGCTTAAAAAAAATGCTCCGGACGTGTTAAACACACACGGCAATATGGATGCCAAAGTGGGGTTGATGGCCGCTCGCGGCTTGGGCATACCCTGTGTGATCCGCTCCCGGCACCACAGCCACCCAGTGGCTCCCACAGCCTACAATAAATGGATGTATCAAACGCAGAGCCATTACGTGTTCACTACCGCACAGCGTGTTGCAGACCAGATTTCACGGGACCTGGCCGTGGATCCGTCAAAAGTGGTCACCGTCGCCAGCGGCATTACTCCGCCTGAGGTGCTGATCGAGCGAACAGATGCCATTGGTCGTCTTCAAGAGGAATTCGATCTGGACCGAAACGTTCGGTTTATCGGCAGTGTGGCCATGTTGCGGGATTGGAAAGGTCATCGTTTTCTTCTGGATGGATTTGCCGCCATCAGTGATCAATTCCCTTGCCATCACCTGGTAATTGTCGGAGATGGTGACGAGATGAACGCACTCAAGGTGCAGCGGGAACGTCATGGTTTGACACATAAAATCCATTTTACCGGCTTCAGGGATGATCCCTGGCCCTGTTTCCGCGCCTTTGACCTCAACGTTCTTGCCAGCACCAAAAACGAAGGAATCCCACAGGTGTTGCTGCAGGCCATGTATGCCGGATGTCCGGTGATCGGTACCCGTGTTGGTGGGATGCCTGATGTCGTGGAAGACGGAATTACCGGGATGATCGTCGAGCCGGAAAATGCAGCCGTATTGGCAACAGCCATTGCAGAGACTCTGAATAACCCGGAGGAGACCGGTAGAAGAGCAGAACGTGCGTTTCAGTTTGTTGCGAAAAACCACACCATCGATGCCATGGGAAAGCGGACCCTCGATCTTTATGAGAGGGTATTCTCCCAAAGCGCATGAGCGTGCCTCTGCGGTGGACCGGAAGAGAATCAGCTTTTCTCCTTCCCCCTGCCAGCAACGAGCCCCGCATTGGCTGCATATTGCATTCGATAGAGCTTGTCGTACTCGCCATTGAGGGACAACAGCGACTCATGGGTGCCTTCTTCCACGATACGGCCACCGACAATAACGGCGATTCGATCGGCGCTGGCAACCGTGGAGAGGCGATGCGCAATCACCACCGTCGTTCGTCCGCGCATCAGATTTTCCAGCGCCTTTTGAACGACGGCTTCCGCCTCGGAGTCAAGGGCTGAGGTGGCTTCATCCAGAATCAGGATGGGTGCGTCCTTGATCAATGCCCTGGCGATGCACAGGCGCTGTTTTTCTCCCCCGGAAAGCCTTCCGCCCAACTCGCCGATCATGGTGTCGTACCCATTGGGAAAACGCAGGATGAAATCGTGGGCAAAAGCCGCCTTCGCCACGGCAACGATCTGCTCAGCCGTGGCATCGGGTCTGCCATAGGCGATGTTGTCGCGAACCGTTTCATTGAACAGGATCGGCTCCTGGGTCACGATGGCGATCTGCCGGCGAAGGTCGGCCACGGCAGTCTCGCGTACGTCGATGCCGTCGATGCGGATATGACCACCGGTGACATCGAAGAAACGGGGAATCAGGTTGGCAATGGTGCTTTTGCCGCCGCCGCTCATGCCCACCAGAGCCAGCACCTCTCCTTTGTCTATCTTCAGGGTGATGCCCTTGAGAACCTCTTTTTCTCCGTAGCTGAAACGGACATCTTCGAACCGCACTTCATGGGAACCGGGTATGATCGGGACGGGAGACGCCGGGTCGCGGATATCGGAAGGGGTTTCGACGATATCGAAAACCCGATCGGCGGCGGCCAATCCCTGTTGGATGGTGTTGTTGAGGTGGCTCAGCTTCCTGACCGGATCGTACAGGAGCAGGACACATGCCAGAAAGCTCATGAAGGTCCCCGGTGTCGTTTTGCCGGCGATCACCTCCGATCCGCCGTACCAGATGACGAAGGCGATGCCCAGACCACCGAAGAACTCCATGATGGGTGAAGAAAGCGCGCGTACCTTGACCCCTTTGATCTCCAGGCCGAAGATCTGACGGGTCTGGTCGAAGAAGCGCTGCTTTTCGTGCTGCTCCATACCGAAGGCCTTGACGATCTTGTTGCCGGCGAAGGTTTCGTGCAGAAAGGCGCTCAGTTCGGCCATGGCCTGCTGGCAACCGGTGCTCACCCGCCTTACTTTTCGACCAAGGATGAAGATCGGCCAGAAGGCCACCGGCAGGATAAAAAAAGCCAGGATCGCCATGCGCCAGTTCTGATAGAAGATCACTGCCGTCAGGCCGACGATGGTCGCGACGTCACGCAGGGAGCCGGTGACGGCCGTGGACACCATGGCTTTGAGAATATTGACATCATTGGTGATGCGCGACATGAGGGTGCCGGTGCGCTCCTTTTGGAAAAAGGCCAGCGGCAGGTCCTGAATCCGGTCGTAAAGCTGGTTGCGCAGCCGGCGGATGATGTCTTCGCCAACGTAGTTCATGAAGTATTCCTGGCCGTATCGACCCAGGCCGTTGACCAGAAAGACGGCAATCACCAAAAGGGGCAAGACCAGCAGGCCGGTGGTATCCTTGTTGACGAAAATATCGTCGATCACCGGCTTGATCATGTATCCCATCGCGGTGGTGGCGCCCGATATCATCAGACTGGACCCGGCCGCGAAAACCAGGCGTGCCTTGTTCTTCCTGATCAGGGACAAGATCCGTCGATGCCGGTCCCTCAATTTTATGGTAAAGAAGTGTTTCACCTTGGTTTCCCTTTTTGGGCTGTGATTATTTGCCATGCGTCAATTCACTGTGCCCGGTATTTAACGCATGGGCGCTCTTTTGTAAACGATGCGGTTGAAAGCAGATTCGTCGATGCCCGGCGTGGCAGATAACAGGAACCGGCTTTGCCGGATAGCCATTGCCAATCCATGGCGGGCATTATATAAAAGTTTCAATCGAACGAGCTGGAGATCAATGCAGCTCAAGCTAAAGGATCTGTAATTTCAGCGGCAATTATTGCAATAACAAAAGTTTTGATGATCGCAATAAACGTTAATGCTTATCCTTTGTCCTGAGTGTCCAGCTTTCTTCTTCGCATCATGAGCGTTCACCTTTCAGCTTTGGAAACACAATCATGCCCTACCAGGAGATCGACCTTTCTGCAATCAAGAGCTATCCGGCCGCGGAGCGGGCCTCGAAGGTAACCACGGCGCTCGAAGGCCGCCCCTTGAGGCGCGGCATGCGCATGGCAGCGTTTTTGGAGAGTCTGCCCGCGGTGCTGAAAGCGGATGAACTCAAGGCGCTCGCCCGGGCCGTCGTTGATGCCCGGCGCCTGGGAAAACCGGTGTTGGTCATGTTCGGTGGCCACGTCATCAAGACCGGCTGCGCACCGGTGCTCGCCGGTCTGGCGGCCGACGGCTTCATCACCCACCTGGCGTCCAATGGCGCGGCGGCCATTCACGACACGGAGTTGGCGCGGTTGGGCCACACCTCGGAGGATGTGGCCACGCAACTGGCGGACGGCTCCTTCGGCATGGCGTCGGATACGGCCTTTCTGGTCAACCAGGCGGCCAAACGGGCGGCCGGTGGCCAGGAGGGGTTTGGTGAGGCGGTGGGGGCCCTGCTGCTCGAGGAGAACCCGCCGCACGTCCAGCGCGCCCTGATTGCCAGCGCCCATCGGTTGGCCATTCCCTATACCCTTCACGTGGCCCTGGGCACCGACATCGTCCACCAGCACCCGTCGGCCAGCGGTGCCGCCATCGGCGAGGCCTCGTTGAAGGATTTCCGCATTTTTGCAGCGACCGTGTCCAAACTGGGTGGCGGTGGCGTGGTGGTCAACCTCGGCAGCGCGGTCATTATGCCGGAGGTTTTTTTAAAGGCCCTGGCCGTGGCCCGCAACCTGGGCTATCCGGTCAAGGATTTCACCACGGCCAATTTTGACATGATTCAGCACTACCGCCCCGGTGTGAATGTGGTCCGGCGGCCGGTGCTTGCCGGCGGCCGCGGTTATGCGATTACCGGCCACCACGAAATCATGATTCCCCTGCTTGCCGCGTCGGTTTATGAATACGCGGGAACCGGGGCCTGATAGGGGGCCACGGAAAAATGCTGCAAATCGATCCCGTGTATGTTATTTTCGGGACATAGGAGGTTGTCGATTCCATGTTGAATGCCATGATCGAGGCACACGTTAAGTGCCTGCAACAACTGAAAACCATCCAACCGGCCCTGGAGCGGGCGGGCCAAACGCTTTTACAGTGTCTGCTCGACGGAGGTAAGATAATGATCTGCGGCAACGGCGGAAGCGCCAGCGACGCCCAGCACTTTGCCGCCGAGATCGTGGGCCGGTTCGAGAAAGAACGGCGCGCCTACCCTGCCATGGCCCTGTCCACGGACACATCTATTCTCACCGCCGTGGGAAATGACTACGGTTACGATGAAGTGTTTGCCCGCCAGGTGGACGGACTCGGCCGGCAGGGTGATGTCCTGTTGGGCATTTCCACCTCCGGTGGGTCGGAAAACGTGATCCGGGCCGTTAAGCGGGGCAGAGCCCTGGGCCTGCAGACCATAGGGCTGCTGGGAAAGGACGGCGGGTCCCTGAAGGGCATGGTGGACCAGGCGATCGTAGTGGAGAGCGCCACCACGGCCCGCATCCAGGAGACGCATATCTTTATTCTGCACTACTGGGCCTGGCAGGTGGAAAGCGGCCTGCCCCGTCTCCACGGAGATCAGGGGTGAGCGCCGCTTCCTCCTACAGCCATTTGGGCGGTCAACTGGCCCGCGCCACGGTCCTCGTCGTCGGCGATCTGATGCTGGACTGCTACTATTGGGGAGATGTGCGCCGCATTTCCCCCGAAGCGCCGGTGCCGGTGGTCAAGGTGAACGTCGGTGAGAAAACTTTTCGACTGGGCGGTGCGGGGAACGTCGCCGCCAACCTTTCCGGTCTGGGCTGCACGGCTGCCGTCATCGGACTGATCGGAGAGGATGCGGCATCGGTTCAGCTTAAAGACCTGCTGGCCGCCGCCAACATCCAGGATCGTTGCCTGGCTGATGCCGGTCGCCCCACCACCACCAAGACGCGGATCATGGCCGGCAAGCAGCAGGTGGTGCGGCTGGACGAAGAGGACGGCAGCGGTATCAAAGCCCAGACCCAAGAACGCGTCCTCGAGGCGGTCGAAGCGATGCTGCCTGACGTGGATGCGCTCATTTTGTCCGACTACGGCAAGGGCATGTTTGGCTCCATCGAATTCATCCAGGCGATCATCCGGTCGTGCCGGAGGATGGCAGTCCCCGTTTTCATCGATCCCAAGGGCAGGGACTGGAATCGCTATGCCGGGGCCACCTGCGTCACCCCCAACACCGCGGAACTGGAACTGGCCGCCGGCACCGAGGTCAGGGGAGAGAGCGATTTAATCCCCGTTGCCCGGGATCTTCGACGGCGGTTGGGCCTGGACTGGCTGCTGGTCACCCGGGGACCCAAGGGGATGGCCCTGTTCGGTGATGATGCCTCTCCGGTAATGATTGCCGCCCGGGCCAGAGAGGTGTTCGACGTATCCGGCGCCGGGGACACGGTTATCGCCACCCTGGCGGCCTGCGTGGCCACCGGTATGCGCTTTGCCGACGCGGCTGGCGTGGCCAACGCGGCTGCCGGCATTGTCGTGGGAAAACTGGGCACGTGGGCGGTCCGCTGGTCCGAACTGGAGGACGCGCTGATGGTTGAAATGGAAAAGCGGCCGGCGTCGACCCTGTGGAAGGTGGCCGACGTCGAGGAGGCCTCGGCGCGGCTATCCCGGTGGCGGCTGGCGGAGCAGCGGATTGTCTTTACCAACGGTTGCTTCGACCTGCTGCATCCCGGCCATGTCAGCCTGCTTCACCAGGCCCGGCACCTGGGCGACCGGCTGATCGTGGGGTTGAACACGGACGCGTCGATCAGACGGCTCAAAGGGGAGCAGCGGCCCATCCTCCCGGGGAACGACCGGGCCGCCATTCTCAGCGCGCTCGAGGACGTGGACATGGTGGTCTTTTTTGATGAAGAGACCCCATTGGACCTCATCGGCCAGCTCAAGCCGGATATCCTGGTCAAGGGAGCGGATTACCGGATCGACGACGTGGTCGGCAAATCGATCGTCGAGTCCTATGGCGGCCGGGTCTGCCTGGTGGATATCCTCAAGGGGCACAGCACCACTGCGATCGCCCGCAAACTGTCCGCGAACGGAACCAAAAAAGAAGAAGGAGTAAACCATGGCCATCAACCAGGACCTGCTTGACATCCTTGCCTGTCCCCAGTGCAAAGGGGAAATCCGCCTCAACGACACCCAGGACGGTCTGATCTGCGAAGCGTGCCGGCTGGTTTACGAAATCCGGGATGACATTCCCATCATGCTGATCGACGAGGCCAAACCCCTTAACCCATGAGTCTGCCCCAGCCTCCAACGCCGGCCAAACTGATTGTGGGCTTTTTCGTCAAGGACAAGGCCCTTGCTGCGGGCATCGCGGAACAATTGCAGGATCGGTTGGGTCCTATTGACATGATCAGTGCCTGGCTCGACTTCGATTTCACGACCTATTATGAAAAGGAGATGGGCGCACCGCTGAGTCGCCGGCTGATCGTTTTCAAAACCCTGGTCGAGCAGACCGAACTGGCCTCGATCAAGCGGATGACCAACACGCTGGAACAGGCCCACCAGCGGCAGGGGCAGCGACGGGTCAATATCGATCCGGGATATCTGCTGCCCGAGCGGTTCGTTCTGGCCAGCGGAAAGAACTTTACCCATCGCATCTACATCGGCCAGGGCATTTATGCGGACCTGACGCTGATCTATCAGAAAGGGGCCTTTCGCACGCTGCCGTGGACCTACCCCGACTATGCCGACAAGCAACTGACCGACTTTCTCACCCTGGTCCGGAAAAAATATATGCTGGATCTGAAGCAAGGGGAGTAACCATGATCAAAAGCATGACCGCCTATGCCCGGGCGGAAAACCAGAGCGCGGCCTACACCGTTCGTGTGGAGGTGCGTTCGTTCAACAGCCGGCATCTGGATGTGGCCTTGAAGCTCACCCACGGCTTCGAATCGCTTGAGGAGCGCATCAAAGGCATTATTGCCGAAAGCGTGGCCCGCGGACGGGTGGATATCCGGGTACAGATCCACGACGAGTCGGAGGCGGGCATCGCCTTCGAGGTCAATCTGCCGCGGGCCCGGGCCTACAACGATGCATTGACCCAACTGAGCCGGTCGTTGGACCTGGCCGGCCAGACCGGCATCGAAGCGGTCCTGTCGGCAGGCGGCATGATCCAGGCGGTTGAGGTGGAAAAAGACGTGGACGCCGTGTGGCCGCAGCTGGAACCGTGCCTGCGGATGGCTATGGCCGATCTGGATGCCATGCGACGGGTGGAAGGAGACAATATGGCCCGGGATTTCCGGCAGCGCCTGGAGGCCATCGAGGCCATGCTGGAGGAGATCGGCGACCAGGCTGCCCAGCTACCGGAGATGGTCCGGCAGCGGCTGATGGAACGCGTCGAGGCTCTGACCCACGGTGTGGTGGAGATCGATCAGACGCGCATAGCCCAGGAGGCGGCCCTGCTGGCCGACCGGAGCGATATCTCCGAAGAGATCGTGCGGGCCAACAGTCATATCCAGCAGTTCCGGTCACTGATGGAAGACGATACGCCGGCTGGCCGGCCACTGAATTTCCTGCTTCAGGAGTTTAACCGGGAGTTTAACACCATGGGCGCGAAATCGGGTAAGGCCACCATGTCCCACATCATCGTGGCGGTGAAATCAGAGCTCGAGAAACTGCGCGAGCAGATCCAGAACGTAGAGTAGCAAACGGTTGAGAAGGGAAGGGGGATGGAAAAAAAACTGTTGAACATCGGCTTCGGCAATACGGTCGTGGCTGAACGGGTGGTCTCCATTGTTTCGCCCAGTTCGTCGCCCATGAAGCGGCTCAAAGATGAAGCCCGTAATGAAAGGCATCTGGTTGACGCCACCCAGGGGCGCCGCACCCGGGCCATAATAATCATGGACAGCAACCATATCGTACTGTCCGCGATCCAGTTCGAAACCATCTCCCAGCGGTTTGAAGACCTGACAACGGAAAAGTGATCTCAGATGGCCAACAACCTGTCGACAGGCGAGCATGATGATCAACGGCGCAGCGGACGGCTCTTCGTGGTCTCCGCGCCATCGGGAGCCGGCAAAACCACCCTGTGTCAGGCGGCCCGCCGGCATCTGCCTGATCTGGTCTATTCGGTCAGTTCGACCACGCGGGCACCCCGCCACGGGGAGCAGGAGGGAAGAGACTATTTTTTCGTCACCGAAGCCCGGTTCCGCGAGGGGATCGACGCCGGGCAATGGGCGGAATGGGCCCGGGTCCATGACAACTACTACGGCACGTCGGCCCGGTTCATCGAGGATCACCTGGCCGCCGGCCGGGATGTCCTCATGGATATCGACGTCCAGGGCGCCGCGCAGATTTTAAGGCGCTACCCGGATGCGGTCACCATTTTCATCATGGCCCCGTCCATGGAGATCCTTCGCCGGCGGATCACCGCCAGAGGGCTGGACAGCGGCGCGGTGATAGACAAGCGCATGAAGAACGCCGAGACCGAAATCGCCTGCCGGGGGATGTACCGGCACGTGATCGTCAATGACGATCTGGACGCGGCGGTCACCCGGTTTGTGTCTCTCTTAAAAGGCGGGAACGCCTGACATGGCCGCAATGACCAAAAAGCGAAGGCCTGCGCCGGACAGCCGGGAGGTACTTTACGGTTTTCACCCGGTGATGGAGGCATTGACCGCCGGACGGCGGACCATGTATACATTGATGGTAGACCGGACGACCCTTTCCGAACGCCAGACGCGGGTCGTCGAGCTGGCCGAGAAACGGGGGGTTTCCTGTCAGACACTGACGCCTGAGCAGGTTCGCGCGGCCTGCGGCAGCGACCAGCACCAGGGCTTGGCCGCCGCCGTGGCGCCGCTGCCCGCCGATTCCATTGAATCGATCGTTTCCCGATCCGGTCAAACGGATAATGCCTGCCTGCTGGTCCTGCTGGACAGTATCGTGGACCCGAACAACCTGGGCGCCATTGTCCGCACGGCGCACTGCGTGGGCGCCGATGCACTGGTTATTCCCAAAGATCGTGCCGTCGGGGCGACACCGGCGGTGTCCAAGGCTTCAGCCGGGGCCCTTGAGCACACCCGGCTCTGCCGGGTGACTAACCTGGCCGCGACCATTCAATGGCTGAAAAAAGAGGGCGTCTGGGTGGCCGGCCTTTCCATGCAGGCGGACCAGACCGTTTTTCAGGCAAACCTGAACGGCCCCCTGGCCCTCGTGGTGGGAGGAGAGGAAAAGGGCCTGCGCCCACTGGTCCGGCAGCATTGTGATTTCCTGGTCTCGATCCCGCTGCGGGGGCGCGTGGATTCGCTCAATGCATCGGCTGCCGCGGCCGTTGTGCTCTACGAAGCCTTCCGGCAGCGTCAGCCGGCGCGGTGACAATTAAATTTTAAATGATGAATGATTAATTCTGAATGGTGGTTTGGGCCCTTTATTCAAACGGTAAAAAACCCATCATTCAAAATTAGAAATTAAGAATTTATCATTGGGTCTTGACCCGGGAGGAGCGCCTCATGGCAGATGCAGAAAAGATCAAAAAAAACAGCGACGGCAGTCTGAACGTTCCGGATCATCCGATCATTCCCTTCATCGAAGGCGACGGTATCGGGCCCGATATCTGGCGGGCGACCCGGTTGGTTATCGACGCAGCGGTTGAACGGACCTACAACGGAAACAGACGTATATCCTGGGTGGAACTGCCCGTCGGTGAAAAGGGCTACGAGAAAACCGGCAACTACCTGCCCCAGGAGGCCCTGGACGCCATCGAGGCCAACGTGGTGGCCATCAAAGGGCCGTTGACCACACCCATCGGCAAGGGGATACGGAGCCTGAATGTGGCCATCCGGCAGAAGCTGGACCTGTATGCCTGCGTTCGCCCGGTGCGTTATATCGAAACGGTTCCCAGCCCCATGAAACACCCCGAAAAAATCAACATGGTGGTGTTCCGGGAAAACACCGAGGATCTTTACGCAGGCATCGAGTGGGCCTCAGGAAGCGATGAGGCCAACACGGTGGCTGACTTTTTCAAAACGAAAATGGGGGTCGACCTGCCGCCCGCCTCCGGCATCGGCATCAAGCCCATCAGCCCGGCCAACACCAAGCGTCTGGTGGCCAGCGCCATTGTTCACGCCCTGGAGAACGGTTTTTCCAGCGTCACGCTCATGCACAAGGGCAATATCATGAAGTTCACCGAAGGCGCCTTTGCCCAGTGGGGCTACCAGGTGGCCAGGGAGCGGTTTGCCGACCGGACGATCACCGAGGCGGAACTCTATGACAAGCACGATGGCAGGGCACCCACAGGAAAGGTGGTGGTTAAGGATCGCATTGCGGACATGCTCTTCCAGCAGGTGCTTCTGCGACCCGATGAATACGGCGTCATCGCCACCCCCAACCTTAACGGCGACTATCTATCCGATGCCCTGGCCGCCCAGGTGGGCGGTCTGGGAATGGCGCCTGGCGCCAATATCGGCGACACCTGCGCCGTTTTCGAAGCCACCCACGGCACCGCCCCGAAATACACCGGCCTGGATAAGGTGAATCCCGGTTCTCTGATCCTGTCCGGCGCCATGATGCTCGATTACATGGGGTGGAAGGAGGCGGGGACTGCCGTTCGCGATGCCGTTCAGGCGGCCATCAAGGATCGCCGGGTGACCTATGATCTGGCGCGGCAGATCGAAGGCGCCCAGGAGGTCAAATGCTCCGAGTTTGCCGCGGCTATCGTCGCCCAGATGAAATAGGACGTCGGCATGCTTCACCGATTGAGGCTGCCGGGGGTGCTCGGGCGGCTGTTGCACGGCATGGGTGACGCCCTTTTTCCGGCCGTGTGCCTGGGGTGCAACCGTCTTTTTCAACATGACACCCCAACGCCGCAAACGGCCCATCCTGACGCTTTCTCCGCGGCAATGGCTCCTCACTGCTGCCCGTCCTGCCGAGACCGGTGGACGGCGGTGGCATCCCCATTGTGTTCGCGGTGCGGGATGACGTTCAAGAGCCGTGAGGGGGAGGATCACCTTTGCGGCCGATGCCTGGACCGACCCGGTGCCTTCAACCGGGCCCGCGCCGCCGGTATCTATGACAGCACCCTTAAAGCGGCGATCCATGCATTCAAGTTCAAGGACCAGGTGGTCCTGGCCAGGCCCCTGGGAAGACTGCTGCTGGATACCTACCGGCGCTATTGGACGACCGGCGAGATCGATGTGGTGGCGCCGGTTCCCCTTCACCGGCAACGATTCCGTCAGCGGGGATTCAACCAGGCCTATCTGCTGGTGAGACGATGGGCGCTACCCCAAGAAACGGCCGTCATCCGTGACCTGCTGGTGCGCACCCGGGCCACGGCCCCGCAGACCGGCATGGACCGGCGGCAGCGGCGGAAAAACATCCGGAACGCCTTTTCCGTGAACCGTCGCGGTCAAAGCGCAGGCAAGCGGGTACTGCTGGTGGATGATGTGTTGACCACGGGAGCAACAGTGGACGCCTGCGCGGATGCGCTGATGCGGGATGGGGCCAGGCGGGTGGATGTGTTGACGTTGGCCAGGGCGCAGCAGAATTCTTTTTAAATGGGTCTTGTGAGCCCATATCTGCGTTGGAACCGCGTTCCAAATCCTCGACCTACGGCGGTATGCCTGCGGTTTGAAACCCGATCTGGCTTCGATCTTGAATCAAAATCATCAATTTAATGAGAATTGCAACGACTTAGCTGGATTGGCAATGATTTTTCAATAATAAGGCAACCAACTGTATATACTAAAAAGTAATCAAAACTATCTGTTTCAATTTTCGGCGCTTGCGCAGATCCCGGGACTGGTGCATGCCGTCGTCAGCCGGCTGGGAGGAGAGAGCCGGCCGCCCTTCGACGGCTTGAACCTCAGCCATGGGGTGGGCGACGACCCGGCGGCGGTTGCGGCCAATCGCAAACGGGTGCGTCAGATGACCGGCGGCGTTCACGTCTACACCCGTCAGAATCACGGCACATCTATCCGGACCATTACCCGGGAAGCTGTCGACCGCGGTGAGGCGATTCAAACTAACCCGGCGCCGGCCG